>CAPZDM010000043.1 GCA_948745425.1 uncultured Clostridia bacterium | reverse complement strand
TCTTGGGACATTTTCTCATCGGATTACTTAAGACATTATCATAAATGAATCATAACTAAGCACAGTGATAAGATTTACATAATTGACATTTGCTTTGGACTATGGTAAAATACAATTCGATACTATATAGTAGTACAAAGCATACAAGCTACTTAAATTTTAAGTAGTTAACTAAAATGCACATTAACAAAAAACGAAAGGAGACAAAGAAATGAAAAAGCTGTGTATTACATTTGGATTAGGAGTGGTAGTAGGAATAGCAATAACTATGCTATGTATGGTTATTATGCGGAAACCGGTTGATGAAACAAATCTGGCTAAGGAAACTATCTATAGTCAAGATACAAAGAGCCACGAAGTTGCTTCCAATACCGAAGTAAAAGAAAATCCAAGTACTGAAACTAAGAAAGTTTTTTCAAACTATGAAGTTGCTGATCCAGAGACTCAAAAAATTAAATCTATTCACCTCAAAGATGAAAACGGAGAATTTACTCCATATGCACTTGAACTTGCAAGAGAATATCTTACTAAATACAATAATGGTGAATGGAATGGCTATTCTATTGTTGATTCTAACAGTGGAATAGAAATTGGCATAAGTTGGGGAACAATTAAGCTTGAAGACGAGGAGACACCTATTTGTACTGAAGAAAGAAGTATTTGTAATAAAGCAATTGAATCTTATATGTCAGGCGAATGGGATGGAAAGGAAATGATAACTCCCAATGGACACATAATTAAACTTGATGAAGGAGGAGGATATCTTTTATTAGATGGATATATTTCTGTTGGACAAAGAAATTTGGATATACCAGAATCTGCATATGAGTTATTTAGGGATGTCATTCCTGATTATGAATATGTTCCAGGACAAGGTACATATGCTATCATTGATAAGAAACTTGTCAAATTTTTAAGAGGAGAACAAATTACACTTCCAGGAGAAGAATTATCATGGAAAGGTTTTCAAAGTTACAATGACCTAATATCCCAAAAGCCAGATTCTAGTATACTATATGATCTTCCAACACTTATCTATAACAAAATAGATGGAAAGCTTTATTTGACATCTGGGGATGAAACATGTACTCTAGATAATAGCGAGAATTATGTTTATGTGTTCGATGACTGCAATATATCTAAGATGAGATATATTGGAAGAGTAGATTTTGAACATGAATATCCTGGCAATGTGGATATGGATACTTTAATTGCTAAAAGCAAATGAGTTTTTTAGTTTTTTGTTTTAAAATGCATAGGTAAAAATTCCAGTAAGAAATTATTGGGATTTTTACATTTTTATTTTTGTGTGAAGATAATTTTATAAAAAATGAATATAATAATACAACATTTTAAAGAAAAATTGGACTTATATTAGTATAAGTTCAATTTTTTTATATTCTAGGAAAGTTATTCCAGTGGAATAACTTTCTGTAGAAGATAATTATGGCGAAATTTAGATTTTGTAGCAGTTTCCACTGCGTACAAAATCTTATTTTAGGTTTTTTGCTAAAAATTTAAAAAATTTTTCAAAAAATGCACCATTTTAAAAATTTTTCGTGTTCTTATATATAGAGGGAGGGATGCAATTGAAAAGTAATAAAAATTAAAGTATTAGAATTTTACAAAAGTAATTTTAGGACAAAAGAGATATTTTATAATCTCATTTTGCATAATATTTATAGAGAAATATTATGGAGGAGTTAATTTATATGCAAATTACTTCTAATGAAATATCTAATACAAAACATGTGCAAATTTATTTAACTAATGAAGAGTTAGAAAAACAAGAAACAAAAGAAGTAATTGAAAAGTATAAACAAGAAAAATATAGTGTAGCCATTTTTGTAACAGGAAAAGAGAATTATCCCGAGATTCTTAAAAAAATAGTTATGAAACAGGTGGAACTAAATTGTAATGTATGTTAACATACAAAACATAAGCAATATCAGGCAAGAAGGAGGAAAAATGACAGTTGTAGGATATTGTAGATTGTCTAGAGATGAAGATAAAGAAAATTACGCAAGTATTGAAGAACAAAAAAGAATCATTAAAGATTATGCTAATACTCGTAATTGGATTATCGAGGACAAAGACTTCTACATAGATGACAATGTTTCGGGATATACCTTTAATAGACCTGAGTTTTCAAAAATGATTGAAGGGGTAAAAGGAGGAAAAATAGATGTAGTAATAGCAAAGGATTTATCAAGAATTGGTAGAAATAACGGACGAGTTTTAGTTTTAATAGATGAATTTAAAAATATGCAAAAGAATTTAATATTAGTATCAGAAATGGGTGGAACTTATGATGTTTTAAATGATAGAGATGATACAATTGGAATAACAACATGGTTTAATGAAAGATATGTAAAAGATTGCTCAAGAAAAACTAGAGACCATATGTATTCTAAACAAAAAACAGGAAGATTAATAATGGGGAATTATTATGGATATGTAAAAGATAAAGAAGATGTTACGAAGTTATATGTAGATGAAGAAATACGACCTGTTATTGAATTAATATATAAGTTATATATAGAGGAAGGTTTAGGCAGAAAGAAAATTTGCGATATTTTAAATAGTAAGTATGATTATCCTACACCATCTGTATATTATCAAAGAAAGCATTTAGAAAGAGGAAGAATATATAAGCACCCAGTACAAAAATTATGGTCTACATATATGATAAGTAATATATTGAATAATGATGTATATTGTGGTAATTTGCGAACACATAAAAAGAAAACGGTTTCAATAAGAGGAAGGGCAATAAAATTACCTAAAGAAGAACACTTTGTATTTGAAAATCATCATGAAGCAATAATTTCAAAAGAAACATTTAAACTAGCACAAGAGATAAGGAAAAGAAAAGTAAATACTAAAAGTACATCAGGAACAAGAAAAAGGAATTATTATTTTTCAGGACTTTGTAGATGTGGAGATTGTGGTTTTGGAGTAAGTGGAATAACTATAACTAGAAAACAAGGACAAAAAGGATATGAATGTTCCCAGTATAGAACTTATGGAAAAGCAAGATGTAAATGTCATGAAATAAAAGAAAACGATATGATTATTCATCTAAAGGAATTTCTAAAATTTACTAAACAGAGATATATTGAGCAAATAGAAAAAATAGAAATTGATACTAAAACCAATAAAGAACAAGTTAATAAAGAAAAAATTAAATTCGAAATAGAAACACTAAAAGCAGAATATAAAGTGTTATTAAATCAAAAAATAAAAGATTTAACATCAAGTACAAATGAATACCAAAAACAAATGATAGAAAATACATATAAAGAACTAGAAAATGAAAAAATTAATCAAATAGAAAAAATACAGCAAATTCTAAAAAAAGAAGAACAAGAAATTTCAAAAGAAAAAATAAAAAAGTTAAAAACTGCAATAGAATATTTTGATGATATTATTGAAAGTGAAGTACCTAATAGATATGTTTTAGAAAATATAATTGATACAATATGGATTTATAGTGATAAAACCCTAAAATTTGATTTAAAAGTAGATATAGATGAATTGATATGATATTTGAATTGCAAAAATGTGATTAAATATCAAATAATGCTTACAAAAATGTGACAAATTGATTGATGTGCTTTACAAAAATGTGACAAAAGCGTATAATTAATATAGATTAACATATATTAATATAGGAGATGATCAATTTGAAAAGATTTATATTAGAAGAATTAATAAAATGGAAAAAGAGCAAATATAGAAAGCCATTGATTTTAAAAGGAGCAAGACAAATTGGAAAAACATATATATTAAAGAAATTTGGAGAAGAAAATTACGAAGATGTTGCATATTTCAATTTTGATCATGATGAAGATTTGTACAATTTATTTGAAAATACAAAAGATCCACAAAGAATACTTGAACAATTAACATTCATATATAAAAAAGCAATACATCCAGGAAAAACTCTAATAATTTTTGACGAAATTCAAGAATGTCCCAATGCATTAAATAGTTTAAAATATTTTCAAGAAGAAGCAAATCAATATCATATAGTTTGTGCAGGAAGTTTGCTAGGAATTAGATTATCCCATACATCATTTCCAGTTGGAAAAGTAGATTTTTTAGATATGTACCCAATGACATTTAGTGAATTTTTAATAGCTGATAATTGCGAAAATTTAGTAAACTATATGAAATCAATAAAAAATATAGAAAAAATACCAGAGATATTTTTTAATCAATTAGAAGAAAAATTAAAGGCATATTTTATAATTGGAGGAATGCCTGAAGCTGTTCAAATTTGGGTAAATGAGAAAGATGTAGAAATGGTAGACAATGTGCAAAAAAACATATTAAAAGCTTATGAAAGTGATTTTTCTAAACATACTCGGGAATAGTGAAGCAAATAAAATATCTCTAATTTGGAACAGTATTCCATCACAGCTTGCAAAAGAAAACAAAAAATTTTTGTATCAAACTATAAAAGAAGGTGCTAGAGCGAGAGAATATGAAGGTGCTTTAAACTGGTTAAATGATGCAAATTTAATTTACAAGATTTATAATGTTACTAAAACGGATTTCCCATTAATAGCATATAATGACTTAAGTTCTTTTAAAATTTATATGAATGATGTAGGTTTGCTTAGAAATATGGCAAATTTAGATAGTAGGATTGTAATTCAAGGAGACAGATTGTTTGAGGAATTTAAAGGAGCTTTTAGTGAAAACTATGTATTGAATATGCTAAATGCTACTTTGGACAAAGTTCCAAATTACTTTACTTTTGATAGACACGAAATTGATTTCATTATTCAATACCAAAATAGAATAATTCCTGTAGAAGTAAAAGCAAATAAGTCAACAAAAAATATTAGTTTAACAAGATATAATGAAAAATACAATAATGATTTTTCTATACGATTTTCAATGAATAATTTAACTAAAGATGGAAATTTAATTAATGTTCCATTATTTATGATAGAGTATCTAGAAAAATTTATAAATTAATATAAAAAGTTATTCCAGTGTATCAAAATAACTTTTTAAGTATCCCCACATTTAGAGATTTTACCCCCGTATGTACAACAGAAATTATAGGATTTGCAAAAGCCAATACATACTTTGAAAATTTGAATACAAAACTTATAGGATTAAGTGTTGATAGCAATGCATCACATTTAGCATGGCTAAACAACATTTACGAAAAAACAGGTACAATTGTACCATTTCCAATAATAGCAGATAGAAATGGAGAAATAGCTAGAAAATATGGTATGATATCAAATGATGTAAGCAAAACAGAAACAGTAAGAAATGTATTTATAATAGATGATAAAGGAGTAGTAAGACTTATACTTATATATCCAATGCAAGTTGGACGTTCAATTCCAGAAATAATAAGAGCAGTAGAAGCCTTGCAAACAGCAGATAACTGTAAAGCAGCAACACCATTAAACTGGACACCAGGGAATCCAGTAATACAGCCTTCTCCAACAACCTTTGAAGCATTACAAAAAAGGCAAGAAGAAATTAGAGAAAATAGAAATGGAATGTCATGGTATTTAAGTTTTAAAGATGCATCTAACTGTGAATCAAATGGAAAAAAATGTTAAATAAAAATGGAAAAAAATACATGTAAAAAATATAATAATTTATATATAAATACAAATAATAATATCATAAAATTATAATAAACAATTTAGTTTTATTTATAATTTTAGAAAGGGTGATATTATTATGGATAAGAATCAAAAAATAAATTGTACAGTTACAAGTTGTAAATACAACAACTCTGAAAAAGAATTATGCAATTTAAATCAAATAACAGTAGAGCCAATAGATGATTGTGACACATGCGAATGCGACGAATCTATGTGTGCAAGTTATGAATATAACGACACAGAAGAATAATTGTAATGGACACTTGTAGGGACACCGTTTGCGGAATTACCCGTTAGACAGGACACCACTGTGTCCATTTTACATATATTTTTCTATTATTTTTCCATTTAAATATTCAAGAATTCCAGAGTCAGATGAAAAATCAAATTTTATCTTATATGCACAGAGTTCTTGAGTTTTCTTATTAAATCTTTTATTAATCTCATTCAAACCATACTTACCATCTCCAATTATTGGATAGCCAATATGAGCAAGATGTGCACGAATTTGATGAGTTCGTCCTGTATGTAATAATATTTCAAGAACTGACGTATTTTCTTTTTTATTAGAAGAAAGTACAGTATATTCTGTAACAATTTCTCTATATCCTTTCTTAGGAGAATCAGAAATATACACTTGAGATTTATTACTATCCTTAAACAAATAAGCCTTTAAAATTGTATGTTTAGCACTAGGAATGCCATATACTTTGCACTTATAATATTTCTTTATCTCATGATTTTTAAATTTATCAAATAAAATTTGCAAAGCTTCATCGTTTTTGGAAAATAAAACAATTCCAAAAGTATTTCTATCTAACCTATGACAAGGCATAGAAGAGGGATATTGTCTTTGAACATAACTTGTAAGAGAATTTTCACCAACAACTTCAATACCTGCAGGTTTATAAACTACTAAAATATTATCATCCTCATATATAATTTTAAAATCATAATGAGAAAATAGTAATTCATCGACAATATAAACTTTTACTTTATCGCAAGTATGAATAGTTTCATTAGAACTTATTCGTATATCATTTATGCGAATATCTTTCTGACGTAATGCCTTATACAATATACTCTGCTTCAAGCCATCAAAACTATCAAAAAGAAAAGTATTTAGCTTTTTATTATCATACTTAGCAGGAACAATCAACTCTTTCATCTTTAACTATTACTCCTCCTTATTATATATATAATTTAAAAAGAATTGTTAGTTGGCAATTCTTTTTAAATTTGGCGATTAATGTTTCCATTAGTATAGTCATACCCTTCTAGTCGTTTTCCACTTTTAACTATTTCAATAATATGATTAATATTATCAATATCTTCATCAATAATATCAATTCTAGCAAAATCAATATTAAAATCAGAGCAAGCAAGAGAAGTAATCTTAGCATTATAAATAGTAGAAATAGTTTGAACATTATCAGGAATAACCCTCATTGAAAATCCCATTCGGTCTTTCAAATAATATTTGTGACTAGAATTACATCTATTAGAACATTCAGGATAACATTGATTAGAAGTACCAAACAAGCAATACTTAATATTCATAAGAGGAGTATTTCCATAAACAATTAATTCAGAAGAAATACCATTACATATATTTTCAATATCTAGTTTATTTAGCTCTGGTGATAAAGTAATAGTAGAAAGTCCCAAATTATTCAATTCACTTGCAGTATAATCATTAAAGACATTTAAAGTATAATTACCAACAAAATCATAATCATTCTTAAATTCTTTTAACAATGTAAACATTGATAAATTAGAAATAACAAAGCCTTTAATCTTATACTTAGACAATGCTGAAGAAATGAAATTCATAAAAATATTCTTATAATTTGTTTTAGTAATAGTTGGCATATATATGTATGTACTAAACTTAGAAGTAATAGTATTTAATATCTGCTCATATTTTGGAGTTGTAAAATATTTAATAGGAATATAAACACGGCAAACATCTTGTAAATCATTATAATCAAAATCCAAATTTAATACATTTAAAAGAAGAGAAATATTCTTATTCTTAGGCTTTGAAATAGACATCTCCTTTTGGACATTTTTGAGTTTTAATTCTGTTGGAACTCTAATAGAACGCTTTATAACAGAATTTTCTAATTCCTTAAGAACATCACGTCTTAAAGAATTTAAACTTGATACTTTAGGAATGTATAAATTTTCATCTAAATCTATGCTAAATTTAGAAAACTCAAAAGGTGTATTTCCAGTTCTCTTAAATTGCTCAACAATTTTTGCCTCACTAATAGGTTGATTAATTGAAGCAACAGGATAAATATCAGATGTAATATTTATAATAATATCTTGATAATTGCTAGAAGGATTTATAGGCTTAACTTTCACTGTGATAGGGGAGTCCTTATTAACGGTAATTTTACAAGATAAAGGGATTTTCTTATTCTCAACATTTTCATAACTATCTATAGCAAGTTTAGAAAGAGATTTACTAGATAACTTATAAATCTTATCACTTAAATGAATATTCCCCTTCATTCTTCCTATAGTAACTATTTGACCCATAGAACCTTTACGAATATTAGAATTTCCAATCATTAATTCAGAAACAGTATATCTGGTATTTTCCTTTTCAAAAGTAATTGTATCTCCAATCTCAATTGAGTCTGCAAGATTTAATTTTACATGACCTTTACTAGAATCAAAATTTGCTACATTTCCTATATATATTCCCATATTATTTGACTTATCTTTAAATACTAAATCCCTATTAGGCAATTCATTAAGATGCCCAGAAGAAAAGCCACCTCTATTAAAAACTTGAAGCAAATCTATACGATCTTGTTCATCAACATTGAAACTTCCATTGATTAAATATAAATCGATATACTTTCTGTAAATTCTAGTAACGGTTGCAACATATTCAGGACTTTTCAATCTACCTTCAACTTTTAAAGAAGCAACACCAGCCTCAATAAGAGTTCCGAGATTATCTAAACCACATAAATCTCGAGGACTCAATAAATACCCCTTATCTATAACCTTTTCATTATCCTCCAATAATTCATATGGAAGACGGCAAGCCTGAGCACATTTACCACGATTGGCAGAACGTCCACCAACCATACTAGAAAATAAGCATTGACCAGAATATGAAATACAAAGTGCACCATGAACAAAACACTCAACTTCAATATCTGAATTTCTACATATATAATTAATTTCCTCTAGAGAAAGTTCACGAGACAAAATAACTCTAGAAAAACCTAATCGTTCAGCTTCTACGACACCTTCTAGATTATGAATAGTCATTTGGGTACTAGCATGAATAGGAAGCTTTGGAAAACTTTTAATTAATATCTTAGCAAGTCCCAAATCTTGAACTATTATGGCATCAACACCAATTTCATAGGCATAACTTGCTAAAGATAAAGCATTTTCTAACTCATCGTTTTTAATTAAAGTATTTAGTGCAAGATGAACTTTAACATCTCTAACATGAGCATATTCTACTGCTTGTTTAAGCTCATTAAGATCAAAGTTTGTTGCACTTGCTCTAGCACTAAAATTAGATGCACCTAAATAAACTGCATTTGCACCATTTTGAACAGCAGCTTTTAAACAATCAAAATTGCCGACAGGGCACAAAAGTTCTATATTATTTTTCATATTTAATTCCTTTCTAAGGCACAAACTTAGGTTGGAAAAGAATTGTTATCAATTATTTTTCAACATTAACTCCTTTGTATTATTTACGTTCTATATTATATCACAAAAAAATATTTTATTACAATTTAAGATATAAATAATTATTATATTACACTACTAAAAATTTCAAATAAATTGTAGCATATATTTGTAAATGTTCATAGATTTATTACTATGAAATATAGCAGGCTTAAAATGCGAGTGAAATTTACTATGTAAATTTCTCACGCCTACTAAAAATTTCAAATAAATTGTAGCATATATTTATGAACGTTCATAGTATATTATATGAAAATTTGAAGGAGGGTGATATTTATGCCAGAAGAGCAAAGAAATTGTGGATGTAATCAAAATAATAATGGATGTGGATGCTGTGGAGGATTAGGAAATTTATTTGGTGGAAATTGTTGTTGTGGAGATTCTGAAATACTATTTTTCATAATAATATTCCTATTACTATTTACAAACTTTGGTTGTTGTGGAAGATAAGCTGTAAACAATACAACATAAATGTAGGGGCGCCCTTTGGTACAGTGAGAAAAAATATAAAAATTAGAAAATTCATTTTCTTTTTTTATATTTTTGCGAACGAAACATGAAAAATTTGCAAAGCAAATTTTACAGGGCGTCCGTTCACATTGAACAATACTCATTAAAATTACTATGTAGACAATAAAAATCCAATTGACAATAAAGAAATTAAATGATATAAACTATAATAATGAAAGGATGATAAAACAATGTCAAACATAAAAGTAAGATTTGAGAATACTGGAATTGAAATGAGGAAAATAGTAGAATATCAAGAAAAGGTAGAAAATATAGATAAAGAAATTAGAAAAAATGCATCAGATTCAACAGAATTTTTAGGATGGCTAAATTTACCAACAAGCTATGACAAAGAGGAATTTGAGAGAATAAAAAAGTCAGCAAGCAGAATAAGAAGTAACTCAAAAGTTTTTGTATGTATAGGAATAGGGGGGTCATATTTAGGAGCAAGAGCAGTTATAGAAGCATTAAACAATGGATTTTATAATTCAGACTCAAATGAACCACAAATATTTTATGCAGGAAACAACTTAAGTTCTACATATATTGCAGAAATGATAGAAGCGATAGGTGATAGAGATGTATCAATAAATGTAATATCAAAATCAGGAACAACTACAGAGCCAGCTATTGCATTTAGAATCTTTAGGGAATTTCTAGAAAACAAATATGGACTAGAAGAAGCAAGAAAAAGAATATATGTAACAACAGACAAGGAAAAAGGAGCATTAAAACAACTATCAAATGATGAAGGATACGAAACCTTTGTAGTTCCAGATAATGTAGGAGGAAGATACTCAGTTTTAACAGCGGTTGGGCTATTACCAATAGCAGTTGCTGGAATAAACATAGATGAACTAATGAATGGAGCAAGAATTGCACAAAATAAATATATAGAACCAAATTTAAAATACAATGAATGTTATCAATATGCAGTAACAAGAAATATATTATATGATGAAGGAAAAGAAATAGAAATATTAGCAAACTATAATCCAAAATTACACTATTTTGTTGAATGGTGGAAGCAATTATTTGGAGAAAGTGAAGGAAAAGAAGAAAAAGGAATATTCCCAGTAGGAGTAGACTTTACAACAGACTTACACTCAATGGGACAATACATACAACAGGGTCAAAGAAACCTAATGGAAACAGTAATAAATGTTGTAAATCCAGAGGTAGATATAGAAATAAAACCAGATGAAGACAATTTAGATGGAATGAACTTTGTAGCAGGAAAAACAGTAGATTATGTATGTAAAAAAGCAATGGAAGGAACAATAGAAGCACATGTAAATGGTGGAGTACCAAACATAATAATAGACATGGAAAAATTAGATGCAGCGACAATTGGAAACTTAATATACTTCTTCGAACTTGCTTGTGCAATGTCTGGAAAAATACTGGGAGTAAACCCATTTAATCAACCAGGAGTAGAGGAATATAAGAAGAATATGTTTAGATTGCTTGGCAAACCAGGATATGAAATTTAAAAAATAACTGTAGGGGTGGACGAAATGAGAAAGAATATAAAAAGAAGAGAATCCATTTTCTTCTTTTATATTTTTGCGAATGAGTCATGGAAAATTCGCAAAGCGAATTTTACTGGGTATGGGCGTCCGTTAAAAATCACAATAAAATATAAAAATAATAAGGAGTCAAAAGTGCTAACAATAAACATATTATGTGTAGGAAAAATCAAAGAAAATTATTTAAGAGAAGCGATAAATGAATATTCAAAAAGACTATCAAAATATTGTAACTTAAATATAATAGAAGTACAAGACGAGAAAGTACCAGACAAAATAAGTGAAACAATAGTAAAAAACATAAAAGATAAAGAAGCACATAAAATGCTATCATACATAAAGAGAGATACATATTGTATATCATTAGACTTAAAAGGAAAAGAGCTATCTTCAGAAGAATTTTCAAAAAAAATACAAGAAATATCTAATATTAGTAGTTCAGTAACATTTGTAATTGGAGGAACTCTAGGAATAGGAGAAGAAATAATAAACATATCAAAAGAAGAAATATGTTTTTCGAAAATGACATTTCCACATCAACTAATCAGGGTATTTTTGCTTGAGCAGATATTTAGAGCATTCAAAATTTCAAATAATGAAACATATCATAGGTAGAGATAATTATTAATCGCTTGCTTTGAAAATTACAATATTAAAAATCGAAAAATATCTATTTACAAAATTAAAAAAAGATGTTAATATAAATACATTAAAAATATGCCGTTATGTTGGAATTGGTAGACGAGGCAGACTCAAAATTTAAATGGATTTTTTAATATGTAAATCCTAAATATATTGAAAATAGTAATGTTTAGATATTTGCTAGTGCCGAAATTAGTTCCAACATCTAACAAATATCTAACATAATTGTAAAATCATTTAAATATTATAAAATATGTCAATGTGGCGAAATTGGTATACGCACATCACTCAAAATGATGCGGGAAACCATGTGGGTTCGAGTCCCACCATTGACACCATAACTCAAATATCATTTGAAGATGAAGAATTGTTTTCTTCATTTTCTTTCTTTTTATCTGTAAGTTTAAAAGTATCTTCTAAAACACTAGCAGAAATTTTTTTAGAGTTACTATCTAAATGAGCATATAAGTTTGCAGTAGTAGAAAAATTAGAATGACCAAGCCACTCTTGAATCGATTTCATAGGAATATTTTTAGCAAGTAATAAACTTGCACAAGAATGCCTTAAATCGTGAAAACGAATATGCCTCATATTATTTTTATCAAGCAATATACTAAAATGTTGTGTAACATAGTCAGGTCTTACAATATTTCCATCAGGTTTAACAAAAACATAATTCAAATATTTTTTATTATAACTATTACCAAAAGATTTTTTGAAGGATTGTTGTTTTTCTTTTGCATCTAAAAGCATATTTGCAATATCATCAAATAAAGGCAAAGTTCTATAACTAGACTTGTTTTTTGTTCTATCTTTTCCTTCAATTTTTCTATTATTACCATCTGTATTTGTAATTGTAATAGTGTGTTTAATAGTAATTGTTTTATTTTCAAAATCAAAAGAATCCCATTGTAAGCCTAAAACTTCACTTCGTCTTAATCCATAAAAAGCAGTAATCAAAATAATAAGTTCTAGTGAGTCATTTTTAGATATTTCAAATAACTTATTTAATTCACTTTCATTATAGAAACTATTAATAAATTGAACTTTTTTAGGTCTTTGAACTTTATCAGCAGGATTACTCACAATAACATTCATTTTAAAGGCATAGTCTAAACATTTTCTTATAAGAGCATGATGGTGAATGACTGTATTTGCACATAAATTATATTCTTCCATTAGTACATTATAAAAGTTTTGAATATGAATAGGTTCTAGATCTTTTAGTTTTATAGGATGTTCTGTAAAATATCGTTTTATATGATTATTAGCAATCTGCCTATAAGAAGTAAAAGTAGAACTTTCTATTGTGTGTTGTACAATTTTTAGCCAATAAAAAAGATACTCTATAAATAGAATATCAGTTGTATTATTTGTATTTGAGTTTGTTTCTGCTTTATCTAATGTTTTTAATTGTAATTCTTTTTCTAATTTTTCTCTTAATTGTTCTGCAACTACTAAAGCTTGTTTCTTGTTACCTCGTTCTTTTAGTCCTGTGGAACGCCAAGGCAAATGTCTTTTTCCATTTTCATCATAAATTCCATTCCTTTCTCGCTTCGCTCTAAAGGCACACATAGGTATG
>CAPZDM010000042.1 GCA_948745425.1 uncultured Clostridia bacterium | reverse complement strand
TAAAAGCTCTACCCAAAATAAACTTACCAAATTCTTTAAACTTTTCAATAAATATAGAAGCAGTTGAATTAAACACCAATTTACGATTAGTAAAATAAGCAAATAGTACAGCAATAACAATACCTATATTACTTGCTAAATTCTCTTCAATATGAAATATGGATGATAAAATCATAAAAGATATAATATTAACACAAGTAGTTAGTACACCAAATACAATGTATAAAATAATCTCACGTGTACAAAATTTCTTTATTAGTTCGTTCAACTTTTCCATTTAAAACAATAATGCCTCCCAAATTAATAATATAATGATAATAGCATATTAAATAAAAAAATACAAGATTT
This sequence comes from uncultured Clostridia bacterium, assembly GCA_948745425.1. Lineage (GTDB taxonomy): Bacteria > Bacillota > Clostridia > TANB77 > CAG-508 > CAKPSH01. The sequence continues at coordinate 13,327 of CAPZDM010000042.1, read as the reverse complement.
TTATTGACAAAAACATAAAAAATAGCTATAATAATATATATTGTTATATGTTTTTTAAGGAGATGATGATAATATGTTAGCAAAAAACTGGAAACAAATAGGATTTATTATTTTGATAATAGCAGTATTATTTAATATAACATTTAAGCTAATAAATAAATCATCTTTAAAGACAGAAGTACTTGAGTCAGCAGAATACATGTTAGAAAGAGAACAAAGTAACAATACTATTGAAAAATAAAAGTTTTAATCATAGAAAAATAAGGAAGAGGTGAATACAAAATGAAACAAGAATTACATCCTGAATTTATAGAAAGTACAATAACCTGTGCTTGTGGAAATGTCATGAAAACAAAATCAACAAAAAAATCTATGAGTGTTGATATTTGCTCAAAATGTAATCCTTTTTGGACAGGAAATATGAAGCAAAATACAACAGGAGGAAGAGCAGAAAAATTCAAACAAAAATATGGTCTTGCATAAATATATAAAGGACATTATGTCCTTTTTTATTTTATATAAATATTACAAAAATGTTACAGAATTATTAAAAAAATATTACAATCAAAAAAAGTATTGACAAATAATTAAAAAAGTTAGATACTATATACATAAATATCACGAATGAAACGTGTAGGAGGTATAAAATGGCAGGAAGCATTATGAATAAAGTATTAGAACTATTTACATCAGAGGAATATGAAGAAGAAGAAGAAGAGGTATTAAACGGAAAAGGATATAATACCGATTATGATGAAGAGGAAGATGAAGAAACAGAAGGAAAAAGATTATTTGGAAGTAGAAAAGCTAAATTAGTAAACATGCCACAAGCTCAACAAATAAAAATGGTAATTTCTCAACCAACAACATTTGAACAATCAGAAGAAATATGCCAATTTTTAAAAGAAAAGAAATCTTGTATTGTAAATCTTGAATATGTTAATAAAGATGTAGCAAGAAGAATTGTTGATTTTATAAGTGGAGGAGTTTATGCTTTAGATGCTCATATTCAAAAAGTATCTAATTCAATATTCTTAATTGCGCCAACAAATTATGAAATATCAAATGAAACAGGAAGAGAAGAAATGAAAAATAAACTTTCAGTTTCATGGCTTAAATAATTAATAATATAGCTAATTTTAGAGGACAGCTTTCTATGGACTGTCCTTATATGTATATGCAATATAAGGAGGGAAAAACATGATTACACCTTTAGATATAGAAAATAAGAAATTCTCAAAACAAGTTTTAAATGGTTATAGTGTAGAGGAAGTTGATGATTTTCTAGATGAATTAACTGCAGCCTATGAAAAAATATATAAAGAAGCAACAGAGAATAGAGGAAGAACAGAACAATTAACAAATGATTTAACTAGATATCAATCAATAGAATCAACATTACAAAATACATTATTAATGGCACAAACAACAGCAGATGAAGTAAAGAAGACAGCACAAAAACAAGCTGATGCAATCATATCAGAAGCACAATTAAAAGCAAAAGATGCCTTAAAAAATGTTGAAAATGAAATAATATTAAAACAAAAAGAATTAGACGATTTACAAAAGCAATTTGATATATATAAAGCAAAAATGGAATCATTATTAATATCTCAGCTTGAATTATTAAAAGATATTTCAAAGGATAATGGTTAACACAAAATTAAATTAGGAACTATTAATGTAAAAATCGCAAGTATACAAATGAAAATTCCAACAACTTTGTTGGAATTTTTTTTGTATTCAAAAATTCCATAAGACATAGTTTCAATAAAAGCATAAAGCGAAAATAGAAAAATAATAAAATGCATAAAATATGACCTCCTTTTTTTCGGACGCCCAAAGGGCGTCCCTACAGTTATTTTATTTCCATTAGGAAATAAAATAACTTGATTCAATATTAACTTGAACATTTACATCAAAAGTTGCAGTTTCAAACTTTTCAGGCCAGTTATAGTTTTCCCAATCACTTATTGTTGGAAATTTATATACAGCGTGTTTGCCTAATCCAGTAATATCAGATTTGAATTCTCTTGCAGTTTTTTCATAATAACTCATAATTTGGTTTTTAAGATGATTAGAAGCTGCAGATATTATTTTTTCTATATCCTCTTTTGAAGAAGAATCAAAATCAAAATCATTAGAAAGGATAGTAGATTTCAATGTTACATCAGTAGTAATCTGTGGACCAGAGCTATCTAATTTTACAATATTTTTAGTTTTGGAGAAATCATAAATGTGTAAATCTATATAATTACCTTCTGAAAAAGGACTAGGTATTGAAACTACACACTCTTTTAATTTATCTGTTACAATTAGATAAGGGACAGTTTCTTCTTTAGAAAGAGTACCAACTAATTTATCCTTTTTAAAAACCGCAATTCCACCAATTATAATGTCAGTTGTCATACCATTTTCTGAAGATGTCTGACCACTTGAAGAACTATTACCTCCAGAAGAACCACTTTCTTCTGAAGAACTATCTCCACCAGAAGAACTTTCATCTTCCGAACCTTCATCTTTTTGAACATTACCAAGCATGGTAGAAGTTTCACTAAAATCATCAGCAATAGATGTATATACAGTATTTAAAGTTGCATTAGAAGTATATCCACTGTATCTACTTGCAGTAGTTATTATTTCATAATATTTAGAAGTAGAATGCTCTAAAATAGGTGTTGAACTATTAATAAATTCTTCTGCTGTAGAAGTAGAAACTAATATATTACAATTTGAACGTAATTCAATATTATTTTCCAATGTATAAATATAGTCTGAAATGCCTTGAGAAGCTAGTTCCTCAGAAAATATAATAAATTTACAATGTGATAAATTAAGCCTTTTACTTATGATATTATTTGCAGTATTCAATCCAGAATTAAAACTATTACATTCAACTGTTTGATTTAAAGTATCACTAACACCTTTTTCACTACTACTAGAACCATCTCCACCACCACTAGAACCAGAGCTATTACCAGAAGGAATAGAAATTTGAAATGTTAACTTTAACTTATCATCATTTCCAACATCAAATCCAACGGCAATTACATAAGCTAAATCATTGATATCTTGTTCATGCAAATATCCACTAAAGGCAACAGCACAAAAAATAATAATAGCCATTACATAAAACATTTTTTTAAACATTAAGAGTTGCCTCCTTTTTAAGTAATTTTAATATTAATTTTTTGATGCAAGCTAAAACTAAAATTACAAGACTCAAGACAAATACGAATCCTATTGATAAATATTTATATACAACATTGCTTAATATATTTATTTCTGGCATATTTTTAACAACAAGAGCAATAACAAAGATTACAGCACAAAAACAGTAAACTACTCCAGATATATATTTTATATTAGTTAATTGTTTAAATGTGGTAAGGGCAAAATGTATATTTGTAGATAAATATGCAAGCATAAAAGGTATCCAAATCAATAAGAAAATTGCATCTATACTCTGAATATAATCTCCAAGAGTTATTTGCCTAGCAAGTACATATAAAGATAGAGGAGAAGTAGTATTTGCAATCTGTGGAATAGAGAAAAGTAAAGCAGCTACAGATAGTAGTAAAAAAAACGAATATGACAAAATGCTTGTAATACCAACCTTTTTAAATTCAGATATTTTAGTTAATAGTGGAAATATAAAAAATAGTACATATAATCCACTAAAAGAATATATATTGCTAATTCCGTCAACAAAGGTTTCTTTTATACCATATCCTAAGAGAGGAAATACTCTTTGAAAAGTGTATTCTCCAAAAGAGCCAAAAAATATAAACACAATACTTAATACCATTAATGGAATTATGATTAAGTTTAGCCTAGAAATAGCCTTTAATCCAAAAATATTTAAAACTCCAACGGCAATAACAAATAGAAGCATTATAAAATCAATATCTATATGTGAAAAAGATATAAGTGCTAATCCCTCTGCAAATAACCTAATCATTATAGAAGATAAAACTAAGATATATGCAATATAGCAAACTCCATAAATAAATTTAAAAACTTTACCACCAAGAAATTCAGAAATATCTATTATATTACATCCAGGAAATAAAGAGAATAATTTATATATTATTAAAAAGAAAATTAGTGTTATTATTGTAACAAAAACAATATTTAATAATGTAGCTGAAGCTGTTGTAGTTACTAATTCACTGGGAACAGATAATAAGATATGTGACAAAAGAATTGTAAGCACAATAGCTATACCTTCTAGCAATTTTAATTTATAAGAATTCATATTAAAATTCATTCCTTTCTTTTCAAAGATAGTTATGAAAGATTTTATATTTTTTCAAACTAGCTTTTGCCTCCAAATTTCCATTTCATACTAACATGTTCTTCTCTTTTTTTACGTTTAGTATCCAAGAAAGAATTTCTATCCTCTCTTTTCCAAATAGGAGCTAATAAATATCCATCAGTATTATTAACTGTAAAAGGAGCATGTGGACTTAGATAAGATACTCCAAAAGAATCTAATGATGCAAAAACTCCTAAATGTATAAAAAATACAAAAGCTAAACCAAAGAAACCAGCAAAGTAACCAGCAAAAACATAAATAAATCTTGCTATTCTAATATGGAATCCAAACGAATAATCAGGAATAGCAAAAGCAGTTAAACCAGTAAGAGCAACAACAACTACTAGAATAGGACTTACTATATTTGCACTAACAGCTGCATCTCCAAGAATCAGACCGTCCAACAATTCCAATAGTTTGACCTAAAGAGGAAGGAACACGCACTCCAGACTCTCTTATTAACTCTAATGATAAATCCATAAGTATTATTTCGAATATTATAGGAAAAGGAACTGCACTTCTAGACGAAACAATTGCAAACAGCAATTCTGTTGGAATTATTTCTTGATGAAATGTAGTAATAGCAATATAAAAACCAGGTAAAGTCAGTGTTATTACCAAAGCAAAAAATCTTATAAATTTCAATAAATTAGTAAACTGATATTGTAAATTAATATCTTCAGCAGATGCAAGAAAATCGGTAAAAATTCCGAGGGGCAACTAAAACATAAGGAGTACCATTTACAATAATTGCAACACGTCCTTCTAACAAGTAATGTGCAACTCTATCAGGTCTTTCAGTAGCTATCATTTGTGGAAGAGCAAAAGGAGAATCTTTTATTAATTGTTCAAGCTCTCCAGAAGAAGTAATAGCATCAATAGCTAGATTATTAACTCTGTACTTTACTTCTGCTACCAAATCAGGATTTGCAATATTCTTCATATAACAAATACAACAAGTATTTTTATTTACTGTTCCAACTGAACAGTTTTCTATAATTAGATTTTCACTATTAATTAATCGTCTAATAAGGGAAGTATTTGTACGAACAGACTCAATAAAGGCTTCTTGAGAACCACGTATTACGAATTCATTTTGTGGAACAGGAATACCTCTTTTTTCAAAACCTTTAGCATCAATTAAAAAACATGTAGGTATAGTATCAACAAAAAGAGCAGATACACCAGTATTAACTTTAGAAAATATATCAGAAAAATCCTCTGAAGTACTAACATCATTTTGAGGCATAAGTGAATCCATAATATATGATTGAATATCAAATTGCCTAACAATAGTAACCTTATCAGGTGAAGTTGTAATATGATCTTCACAAGTATTAGTATTAGATTTATTTTTTAACATTAATGGATTTAAAACAAAATGATTAATAGAATCAGTATTAATCATTCCATCAATGTAAAAAAGAAATGACTTATATTGTTTATTTTGGACATTAAGATAAAATTCACGAATCTTAATATCACTATTTATTAAAGTAGAATATTTCTCCTTAATAAATTCGATGTTTTTATCACAAACAGGAAAAACCTTTTGAGTTATAGGAGAATAAAAGTCTTGTGTCTGTTGAGCAACAGCTGTATCAAGTAATACAAAATCATAAGACTGTTTTTCTTTATACTCGAATATATTACGAATTGTGTTTAAAAAATTACTCATAATAAACCTTTCTAAAAATATATTTAATAAAATTATTTACCAAAAAAAGAAAAATATACAAGCAATTGAATTTATATAAAATTTATAATATAATTTGAATGAAATAAAATAGAGAGGAATGAGATTTATGGAAATTATCGAAATAAAACATCCACTAATAGAACATAAACTAGGAATATTAAGAGACAAAAAAACAGGGACAAAAGAGTTTAGAGAACTAATATCAGAAATAACATTATTTTTATGCTATGAAGCAATGAAAGATGCAAAAACATATGAAGAAGAAATTGAAACTCCAATAACAAAAATGACTGTAAGTAAGTTAAATGAGAATCATTATGTATTTGTTCCAATATTGAGAGCAGGTACAGGAATGATAGATGGAATAGTAAAAATGATACCTAATGTAAAAATAGGGCATATTGGATTATATAGAAATGAAGAAACATTAGAACCAGTTAAATATTTATTTAAAATGCCCAAAAATATAAAAGACAAAGAAACAATAATAATAGACCCAATGCTTGCAACAGGAGGTTCTGGATGTGCAGCAATACAAATGTTAAAAGATGAAGGAGTAAGAAATATAAAATTTTTATGTGTAATAGCAGCACCAGAAGGGATTAAACGAATGCAAAAAGAACATCCTGATGTTAAGATTTATTGTGGAAAAATAGATGATCACTTAAATAATGTTGGATATATAGTACCAGGATTAGGAGATGCAGGAGATAGAATATTTGGGACAAAATAAAATATAGGAACACAGTGTACTGTGTTCCTATACTTTATATATAAAAAACTGATTATGATTTGTTTTTATTCAGCAGTTTCAACATTAATTACTTGTTTTCCGTTGTAGTAACCACAGTTAGAACAAGCTCTATGTGGTAGTATAGGCTCATGACAATGAGGACAAGTTACAATGTTAGGATTTTCTAATTTCCAAGTAGAACGTTTTGCTCCAGTTCTTGCTTTTGACCATCTTCTTTTTGGTTGTGCCATTTTTATTCCCTCCTTAATTAGCTAATGTCTTTTATTTTAATATGTAGAGATACAATGTATTGTACCCTCATAGTTAGTATTATTCATTTATAACACCATAATAGTATACTAGCAATTTCTAAATTTGTCAATACTTGTTAAAAAAAAATAGATATGTTATAATTACGATTAGCATTCTAAGAAAGAAGGATTATAAATTTGGAAAAAGATAGAGTAGATAAAATTAACTATTATTTGGATATAGCAGAAGCGGTAGCAGAAAGAGGAACTTGTCTTAGAAAAAATTTTGGATGTATAATAGTAAAAAATGATGAAATAATTGCAACACGGTTATACAGGTGCTCCAAGAGGAAGATATAATTGTATAGATCTAGGATATTGCACTAAGAAAAGGATATTCCCAGAAATTAGACATGGAGGATATGATGCTTGTAGGTCTGTACATGCAGAGCAAAATGCAATAATAAGTGCATCAAGAAAAGATATGATAGAAGGAACAATGTATTTAGTAGGAATAAGAAAAGACACAAAAGAATATGAACAAGGTGCTAATTCATGTCAAACTTGTAGAAAAATGATAATAAATGCAGGAATCAAAGAGGTTGTAATTAGAGGAAATAGTAAGAAAGAATACATTAAAATAAATGTAGATGATTGGATAAAAAACGATGATTTATTAGAAGGTAAAATGGTATATTAAATATAAGTTACTTATTATAAAAAATCAGTTAAAATAAGGAAGGGAGAATATAATGTCAAAGCCAATAGTTGCTATTGTAGGAAGACCAAATGTAGGAAAATCAACATTTTTTAATTATGTAGTTGGTCAAAGAATATCTATAGTAGAAGATAAACCAGGTGTAACAAGAGATAGAATATATGCAGAAGCAAATTGGTGTGGAAAAAATTTTACACTAATAGATACAGGAGGAATAGAGCCAAAATCAAATGACACTATTATAGTAAATATGCTAGAACAAGTTAATATTGCAGTAAGTATGGCAGATGTAATAATATTTATGACAGATATAAAAAACGGAATATTAGAAACAGATAAAGATATAGCACTAATGCTAAAAAAATCAAGAAAACCAATTATATTAGTTTGTAATAAATCAGATAATTTCGGAAAGAAAACAGAAGATATAAGTGAATTTTATGCATTAGGTATAGGAGAGCCATTAGCAATATCATCAACAAATGCATTAGGAATAGGAGATGTATTAGAAGAAGTTTGTAAAAAACTTCCAGAATCAGATGAAGAAAAAGATGAAGAAATTACAAAAGTAGCTATTATTGGAAAGCCAAATGTAGGTAAATCTTCTCTAATAAATAGAATACTTGGAGAAAATAGAGTTATTGTTAGTAATATTGCAGGAACTACAAGAGACGCAATAGACACATATCATGAAAATGAATATGGAAAATATACTCTTATAGATACAGCAGGAATTAGAAGACACAGTAAAATTAAAGAGAACATAGAAAAATACAGTATTATGAGAACATTACTTGCAATAGAAAGGGCAGATGTATGTTTAATGATGATAGATGCAAAAGAAGGAGTAACTGAGCAAGATACAAAAATTGCAGGAGAAGCCCATGATGCAGGAAAGGGAATAATAATAGTAGTAAATAAATGGGATGAAATAGAAAAAGACAACAATACATTTAACAAATTTAAAAAAGAAATATATAATAAATTAGCATACTTAACATATGCACCAATAATTTTTATATCAGCAAAAACTGGACAAAGAGTAGATAAATTATTTGAAATGATAAATAATGTAGCTAAAATGAATGCTTTAAGAGTTCCAACGGGTACATTAAATCAAGTAATAGATGAAGCAATAGCAATAACACAGCCACCAACAGATAAAGGTAGAAGACTAAAGATATTATATGTTACACAAGCAAGCACAAAGCCACCAACCTTCATTGTATTTGTGAATAATAAAGATTTATTTCATTTTTCCTATGAAAGATATTTAGTAAATCATATAAGAAAAGAATTTGGGCTAGAGGGGAGTCCTATTAGAATGATTGCAAGAGAAAAATTAGAAAAATAAGAGGAGAGAGTAAAATGATTTTATATATAATAGTATTAATTATAGCCTATTTAATAGGAAGTATAAGTTTTTCAATAATTTTTAGCAAGAAATTTGCTGGATTTGATATAAGAGATAAAGGTAGCAAGAGTTCGGGAGCTACAAATGTACTTAGAACTATAGGAAAAAAAGCAGCATTAATAACATTAGTATGTGATATATTAAAAGGAATAGTACCAGTGTTATTAGCAGTATTAATTGGAAATATTGCTAATCATTTTGGAGCAGGAGTAAAGTTAGAGTATTTGGTACAAATTGCTGGTATCTTTGCAATAATAGGACATACATTTCCAATTTATTTTGGATTTAAAGGAGGAAAAGGGGTTGCAACATCTTTAGGATTAGTACTAATTATAAACTGGCAAATAGGACTAATATGTCTAGTATTCGCATTATTAGTAATGACAGTTACAAGAATGGTATCATTAGGTTCAATAGCTACTGCAATTTTATTTCCAGTATTAACCATATTTAAGATAGGTTCAGAATATTATATAGTATCAGGAAAATATATAGCTTTTAGTATAATATTAGCTTTAATAGTAATATTCAATCATAGAACAAACATAAAAAGGATACTAACAGGAACAGAGAATAAGTTATCTTTTAAAAAATAATAATACACATAAGAAGGGAAGGATAAAATTGAAAAAAATATGTATAATAGGTAGTGGTTCATGGGGATGTGCCTTAGCAATTCACTTAGGAAACTTAGGGCACAAAATTAAAATTTGGTCTTATGAAGAAGAAGAAAAAAATTTTATTAATGATAAGAGAACCTGCAAATTTTTACCTAATTCAGTAATTCCAGAAAATGTAACTTGTACTTTAGATTATAAAGAAGCAATAGAAAATAGTGATATAATTTTACACATAACACCATCAAAATTCACAAGAGAAACAGTAAAAAAATATAAAGAATATGTTACAAATCAACCAATTATAATATGTTCTAAAGGATTTGAAAGCAGTACATTAATGACATTGGATGATGTAGTGAAAGAAGAATTACCAAATTCAAAAATAGGAGTATTATCAGGTCCAAGTCATGCAGAAGAAGTATCTATAAGTGTGCCTACAGCATTAGTAATAGCATCAGAGGACAAAGAATTATGTGGAACAATTCAGAAAGAATTTATGAATGAAAAGTTAAGAATCTATACATCTAACGATGTAAAAGGTGTCGAACTAGGAGGTGCTTTAAAAAACATAATAGCATTTTGTGCAGGTGTAGGAGCAGGTCTAGGATTAGGTGATAATTCTTTTGCTGCATTAATTACAAGAGGATTAAAAGAAATTACAAATTTAGGAGTAGCACTTGGAGGAGAAAAAGAGACATTTTATGGACTAACAGGACTAGGAGATTTAATTGTTACTTGTCTGAGTGAACATAGCAGAAACAGAAGAGCAGGAATGTTAATTGGTCAAGGAAAGACTCTAGAGGACGCTAGAAAAGAAATTGGAATGGTAATTGAAAGTGTAGATAATATTGAAGTAGCATATAAGTTAGGAAAAATACATAATGTAGAGATGCCTATATTAAATACAGTTTACTCTGTTTTATTTGAAAATTTAAAACCAGAAGTTGCAGTGCATGATTTAATGATACGAAATAAAAAATCAGAATTCTAGGCGTAAATAATGACTAAAATATAACTTTTCGTATAAAAAAATAAAATTTGTAAAGAATATATTTAATAGAATAATAAAGGAAAGGAAGATAGGCATGGAGATATTAGATAAAATAGGAGAAGTAGCTTCACAAACATATAAATATACAACAGAAAAAGCAGACAAAATTGCAAGAGAAACAAAGTTAAAAATGAAAATGAATGAGAATAAATCTAAAATTGAAACTTTGTATAATGAAATAGGAGAATCAGTATATAGAAGACATATTGCAACAACTAAAGAAAACTTTGATGAAGAAATACAAAATGCTTGTGAAGAAATAGATAAGATTTCAAAAGAGATAGAACAACAAAATAATGAATTATTAAACTTAAAAGACAGAAAACAATGTCCAAATTGCCACGAAAAAATAGAAAAAGAAGCAAAATACTGCTCAAATTGCGGAATGGAACAAGCTCAAGAATCAAAGGAAGCTGAGAAAGAAGTTAATAATGAAAATAAAGAGGAAATTAAAAACGAAAATAAATCAGAAACTAATGATGCAATAGCTACAAATGCAACAGAAGAAGAAAAGGCAAGTAATGATAGTAATGAAGCATAATTAATATGGGTATCTTTCAAACAGATACCTAATTATTTTATCTGAATTTGAAGATGTTACATTAATGAAAATATTATCATCTAAACTAATCCACATATTTATATCATATTTATCATTATTATCAACAAAAACACCAATTATATCAGAGATTTCAATTGGATTATCATAAGAATTATTCCATTTTAACATATCATTTTGAACAGTAATACAATTATTATTATAAAAATTATTAAGAAAACGAGAAATTTCGCCATTCTTTTGACTATATAAATTAACACTAGTTTTCATATCTTAGATCTCCTTTATAATATTAGTATAAAAAATTATAAAATAAATATGCATTAAAATTTCTAAACTAAAAAAGATTGCATTTCTGCAATCCTTTTTAGTTTCATTATGTTATATATTTTTATATCTTATATATTTATAAATTCCGAAAACAATTAAAATACTTAGAGCTGCAATTCCAATGAAAAGAATATCAGATGTTCCTGTTTGTGGTAAAACTGTAACAGGTGCATCTTGAATAACTCTTACTTTAGGAGAAACTGTTGATGTAACATTATCACCTTGATCGTCTGTAATATTAACTTTCTCATTTGTTGGTAATATTTGATTAAGAATATCTTTACTAAAATTATCTTTTAAAGTTAATTTATATTGTAAAGAAGCACTTTCACCAGCATCTAATGATGGAATAGTCCAAGTAATGCAATTTGTAGTTTTATCAATTTCTGTAGTCACATTTCCTAAATTAGGAGAAGCAACATATGAAAAATCAAAATTATCAATTATTTTTTTAGGAAAATAATCTTTTATAGTGATATTAGTTAGTTTAGTTGAGCCAGATACTTCAACATCATTAAAAACATTATTCTCTACAATATTTTTAATATTAGAATCACTTATAAAATAATATTTTCCAGCAGTTGGTTTAACTTCTGTACCAAATACTTCTTCAGCAAGTTCTACATAAGTTTTTCCAACAGTATCTTCAACTACATTACTAACACCAGCCAAAACAGAAATTAGTTTAATACCTTTAGCATTTAACTCAATTAATTTATTCTTTGTGTTTCCTAAAACTGTTTCAGAATATTGAAGAGTATTTCCATGAATATCATCATTAGGAACACCATCTGATATTAAAATAATGTATTCCTTATCAGCTGTACCAGAGAAATTACGATTTGCAAGCTCTAATCCGGCTTCAATGTTAGTTCTTGAACCAAACTCAGTGTTATTTATGTCCTCAACAGCTTTAAGAACTTTTGAATTATCTGTTGTTAAAGTTTGCATTAAAGTGGCATCTTCTATAGTACCTTCTTTTTTTACATCAGAATTGCTAGAAAAACATATTACACCAATTTCAAATTCTGGATCTGATGCATTTAATTTAGTAGCTAATTGTTTTGCAGAATTATAAATTAAGTCTTTTCTTGTTTCCGTATCTGAAACTTTATCTCGTAAACTTAAAGAATTATCTATAACTAAAAATATTTCAGAAGTTGTTTTCTCTATTTTCTGCTCAGCAGTATTTTTTACATCAAGTTGTAAAGTAACTGAATTTTCGTCATAAGATATAATTTGTTTTGTAAATTTACCATTTTCTCCAAATTCCATTTCACAAACACTTTTGTCAACAACTTCAAAATGTGTATTTGAAGATAATTTTGCATAGACAAAATTTGTAAAGATTAAGATAAATGCTAAGAAAAAGGTAAACAATTTTATTGCTTTTTTCATAAAATTTGACCCCCATTAATATAAATTATAACAATTATAACATATAAAAAAAATACTGTCTATACTAAAATTTGTTTAAGTTTCGGTACTTTTTAGGAAAACTAAAAAATAACCGAAAAAATACTTAAAATAATTCATAAAAATAAGGAAAAACCTTCGATTGTTTGGTATAATTTAATTACTATTAGCGATAAAATATAAATGTACAAAAAAAGCAAAATAAAAATGTACAGAAA
>CAPZDM010000041.1 GCA_948745425.1 uncultured Clostridia bacterium | reverse complement strand
CAAATATTCCTATAATAACATAGTAAATTCCATATAATATCATTAGTATATCTACTACTTTTAATATTCCAACAATTATTTTTAACATAATATCACCTTTTTTCTTATTTAATTATACACAACCAAATAAAAAAATAAATGACTATATTGTCACTTTTAGGGTTTTTGTCGAAATTTGTTTAATTTGTTCCTACATTGTTTTTAATATATTTTATAGTAATGTTATAATTTATATTTTTTAGTGGGTACGGTGTAACCTAAGCCTCTACATCATGAATATAATATGTTATTAAAACTTTATTTTGAAAGGATTTATTATGAATCACATTGAAACTATTAAGTTAGAGAAAGGTCTATTTTATAAAAATGCTTTGATCCTTAAGTATTCTATATCTTACCCTAAAATAACTTATTCTGATTACTCTAATTGCATGGAGTGTTTTAATTTATATAATGAAAGTATTGCTTTAAATCTCCAAAGAAGGGCTGAAAATGAATTGTTTACAGAGGCTAAAGAGCTTTATGATTTTAATTCTAGTAATGGTTACCCTTTAATGACTTATGAGGTTATGTTGGATTTTAATATTACATATAACTTTGATAATTTGCTTAGTTTATATTATGATGAATATATTTTTTCTGGTGGTGCTCATGGTAATACCATTCGTTCTTCTCAAAATTGGGATTTGTTAAATTGCTACCAAGTTCCTTTTTATTGTTTTTGGAATAATAATCCCTATTTTTTAATAGATGTATTTAAATCAATTAATAGACAGATTGCAGAAAACCCAGAGTATTTTTTTGATAATTATTGCGAATTAGTTTTAGAGACCTTTAATCCTGAAAGTTATTATATTACACCTAATTGCTTGACTGTGTTTTTTCAGCAGTATGATATTGCACCATATTCTAGTGGAATACAGACGTTTTGTGTGTAATATTATAACGGACGCCCTTCGGGCGTCCCTACATATTCTTAAATGTATTTTACAGAAATGTTATAATTTTTATATATTTTCCTGCCTTATTGCCTCTAATATATTTTCTTTTTTTATTTTGCTAGCTGAATACATCATTGTTGAAAGTACTAATGCAAATACTCCTACTACAGATATTATTATACTATTCCAAGGTATTAAAAATTCGCTAAATTTCATTATATTTGCTATTGATCTTGATATTAGAAATATTACACAAAATGAAACTGGTAGTGCATATATTAATGATTTTAATCCAAAGAATAAACTTTCTAAGAACAATATTTTATTAAATCCACCGAGGTGTTAGCCCCATACTTCTTAACATCGCAAATTCCTTTTGCCTTAAAGATATACTTGTGCTTATTGTATTAAATACACTGGTAACTCCAATTAATGTTACTAGACTTATGAAACCATATAAAAGTATTTTTACTGCAATTACTAAATTTTTCTCTTGCTGGTTATCTAATGCAATATTTGATACATAAATTTCATGATTTCCCGAATTGTATTTTGCTTCTATTTTTTCTCCTTCTTCTGCAAATTTCTTAATTTCTGATGTCTTTATTAATATTTTCATTGTTGGTGAATAAGCAGTATCATCTTTTAGATTTCTTTTTTTCCATTCATATATTTTATTATATGTTTCATTATTTACAATTAAAGTGGCGGATTCTCTATATTTATAGTGTTCTGTTGCAAATATTGTTTCTTTTGTCGCTATAATATTATCTATTTTAAATGTTTCTTTTTCTTCTAGCACTACTTTTGTATCTTCATTATCCATATCATCTGTATATTTTGGTATTTTTAAATTTAAGCTTAGATTTTTAGTGTTTTGTAGTGGAGTTACTATGTTTGTTACAGAATCCTTTCTAATTTTTGCTTGGTTAAGTAATATTGATTGACCATAAGTTCCTTTAATTTTTTCTATATATTCTTTATATTCTTCGTCTAAAATCTTTACAATTTTTATACTAAATTCTTCTTCATATAGTTTTTTATAATATTCATAATATTCTTTATTATATCTGTCTTCTTCAAGTTTCTCATATGGGAACCAAAGTTCATCAATTATTGAGTATTTTTCTATATTTTCTATACTTAATACATCTTTTGTAACTCTTTCTTTTAATTCTTCACCTTCATCATAAAAATATACTACACTATCATAATTATATGGATATACTAAGCCTTCACTTGTTCCTGCAAGGAATTGCAGATATGAACTAAATGATATAAATAATACTATACTTATAAATAGAGATATAATTGTTATTCTGTATTTTCTTTTGTTCCTTTTTATATTTTTTAGTGCAATCTCCCCTTCTACTCCAAATATTTTTCTTATTAATTTACTTGTTCTTATTTTCTTCTTGTTTATCTTTATTTCATCATTTTGACGTATTGCTTCTACTGGTGTAACTCTACTTGCTCTTTTTGCAGGTATCCAAGCAGATATTAGTATTACTATACACATAAATATTATAGGGATAATTACATATACAGGATTTATTGTTAATTCAAAAGACATTTCTATCATGTCTTGAATAAGATTATTTAATATTTGAAGTACTACATATATTCCTAAAAATGCTCCTGCTACACCTATTACTATTCCTATACTTCCTACTATTAGTGCTTCAAAAAGCACTGTATTTCTTATCTGCCTTTTAGTCGCACCTATACTTGATAATAGACCAAATTGTTTTTTTCTTTCCATTGTAGATATTGCAAATGAATTATATATTACAATGATACATCCAACTGATAATAATCCAAGTGCAATTGACATCATACCTGCTACTGTTGCTGTAAAGTTTCCACTTTCACTTGTTCCATAAAAATATAATAACTGATTATTGTATTCTATGCTATTTTTCGAAAGTTTTAATATTTCTCCTAACTTTTCTGAGTTCTCAAATGTCTTACTAGGATTTTTATATATTACATAACCATTTACTTTATCTTCATCTTTAATTTCTTCCTTTAATGTAAATACTGAGTATCCACAAGAAAAGTGTTCCTCTAGATTACTTCTTCCTACAAGTCCAACTATAGTGAATTCTCTTGTTTCACAAATTTCTAATTTTTCGTTTTCTGTATAACTTAGTGTAGTTATAATTTCTCCATCATTATAATAAAATTTCTCGTTATCTTTATTTATTAGTTGAACAATATCTAATGTATATCCATCTTCATCAACTCTATACCCAAGTTCTAATTTGATTTTATCTCCTACATTTAGTTTTACTCCTCCATTAGTTTCTATATGGTTAGATATTAATAATTCATTTGAATTATTAGGCATTCTACCATCCATTAATTTCAGTCTTTTTAGATAATCTTTGTTAACACTTTTTAATCTTAAATATGGTTTGCTTTTATTTTGTATTCCTTCTAAGTGTGCATATCCAATGTTTTGCTCATAAAAGATTTCTTTTATAGTTACATTCTCTTTTAATGCATTTAAGTCTTTCCCTTCTATTTGGCTAAAAATTGCATTATAATCTCCATTGCTTTCTATAGCATCATTAAGCATAGCTTGATGAAAACTTGAGACCAATAGACCAATACCTAACATTAATGATGTTGATAGTATTATTCCAATTATTGTAACTAAGGTTCTTCTTTTATTCATTAGAAGGTGTTTTATAGTTAAGTTTTTTAATATTCCCATTTATTTCACCTTCTTATCACTAACGATTTTACCATCATCAATAGTAATTATTCTATCTGCATTTAATGCTAGACTATTATCATGTGTTATCATTATAATTGTCTGCTCATATTTTTTGTTTGATAGTTTTAATAGTTCAATAATTTCCCTTGATGCTTTGCTGTCTAAGTTTCCTGTTGGTTCGTCTGCAAGTAATACTGCTGGTCTATTCATTAATGCTCTACCTATTGATACTCTTTGTTGTTGTCCTCCTGATAGTTCGTTTGGTAAATGTTTTACTCTTCCTCTTAGTCCTAATGTGTCTATTAATTCTTCTAAATATCTACTATCTGGTTGCTTTCCATCTAATAATAATGGAAGTGTCATGTTTTCTTCAACATTTAAAATTGGTATTAGATTATAAAATTGATAAATAAGTCCTACTTGCCTTCTTCTAAATACTGCTAAATTTGTCTCATTTAATTTGAATACATCTTTATTATCTACAAAAACTTTTCCTGAGGTTGGTTTGTCTACACCTCCAAGTATATGCAATAATGTTGATTTTCCACTTCCACTTGCTCCTACTATAGCAACAAATTCTCCCTTATTAACACTAAAACTTATTCCATCTAGTGCTTTTACAAGTGTTTCGTTTTTACCATAAGTTTTGCACAAATTTTCAACTCTTAAAATTTCCATATTTAATTATCCTCCCTTAACTTTTATGGGTTAATTATATCTATATAACATGACTTTATAGTGACAAGAAATATTACAATTTTGTCACTTTTATGATTAATTTAATCAGTTTTGTATTTTTTACGGACGAGCAATGCTTTCTCTTACAATATCTTTACAATTATTACTTGCTAATTTTACAAAATTATAGTATAATAGAGGTAGTCATTAAAGGTTGAATACCTAATGGCAGAAACTATAAATAGCATTTGGAGGACTATTGATGGCAAAAATAACAACTGCTACTTGGAAAAATTCTTATTGGGATTTCACAATGGAGGTAGATGGACAAAGCCATAATATTCTTTGCAAAAAAGATGATGAAAATGTTTCAGTGCTTAGGTGTGATTTTCAGACAGAAAAAGCTCTGTCTGATGTAGTGGTGGATTGTATAAATACAATTTGTTACTATATGACTCCATCTTTTTTTAAAGAAGTGGCATTTTCATTTGATGGCAAGAATATCGTGACTGATATCCATCGTCCGAATTTGGAAGCAATATTAGTGGAATCCTGATGAGTAAAGTGAATGCACGGTTTGGTACGCTTGTACCCCGTGCTTTTACCTTTTTCAACCTTAAAATTTAAATATTTTGATTGTAAAACAAGTGCCTACTCCCTCTGTACTTTCTACCTCAATAGTTCCATTTTGTTTTTCTATTATTGTTTTGGACATATTTAGTCCTATTCCTATACTTTCTTTATTGGATTTTCCTTTATAAAATCTCTCGAATATATGATTTATATCTTCCTCTTTTATTCCACTTCCATTATCTTCTACTTTTATTTCATTATATATCGGATTTCCTTTTATTGTTATTTTTATTCTTCCTTCTTTTTCTGTATGTTCATAAGCATTTTTTATTATGTTTATTAATGCTTCTACAGTCCAATTTTCATCACAAATTATTTCTAGGCTTTCTTCTATGTCTTGTACTAAAGTAATACTTTTTGCTTCTATTTGTATAATCAATGGTTCTAAAGTTTTATTAATTAATTCTTTTGCATTTACATTTTCTTTTTTTAGTTTTATTGTTCCACTATCTATCTGAGAAATTTTAAGTAAACTAGTTATTAACCATTGTATTTTTTCTAATTGTTGTTTGCTTTTTTGCTCACATTCTTTTCTTTTACTTTCTTCTAAGTTTTTATTTTCAAGTAGTTCATTCATTACCATTACACTTGTAAGTGGTGTTTTTAATTGATGTGATATATCTGATAGTGCCTCCTCTAAATATTGTTTTTCCTTTTTAGAATGTTCACTCATATTTCTAAGTTTTATTGTTATTTTATAAATGTAATTTTTAAGTGCACTTATTGAATCTTCATCATATTCTCTAATGTCTAATGAGTAATCATTATTTAATATATTGTTTATGTATTTACTTATATCATTTAACCTTTTATCTTCTTTTTTATAAAAGTATAAATTAATTAGCATATATATTATAATTACTGATACTACAAAAATAATATTTCCTAAAACCATTTTGTTTTTTAATTTACTTATACTTGTAATTTCATCTAAGTTTTCAATATCATCAATTCCATATTTCCCTAGAGCCTCTATTCCTTGTTTAATATTTGCATCATCTGAAATTATTTCTTTAATTGCTTCTATTTCTATATTAGGATATTTTTCTATTATCACTCCTATTATGCTTGCATTGTTTCTAATAATTTCTTGTTTATACATATTATGTGTATGTATTGCATATATACTAACTAAAATAGTAAAAAGTATTAATAGTATTACTTGTATAATTAATGGTCTTAATTTATTTACATCTCTAAACATCTAAATTTCCACCTTATATCCCATACCTCTTATTGTTTTTATTATCTTTGGATTATTTGGATTGTCTTCTATCTTCTCTCTAATTCTTTTTATATACACTGTTAGAGTATTATCATTAACAAAATCTTCGTTTACATCCCAAATATCTGCTAGTATTTGCTCTCTAGAAAATACTATATTAGGGTTTAATGCTAAGGTTATTAAGATTTTATATTCCAATGCTGTTAGCATAATGTCTTTTCCTTGTTTTAATACTCTTGCTTGACCTAAGTCTATTGTTATTCCTTCTATTTCGATAATATTTTTATTGTTTTGTTTTTTATTTCTTCTTAATACTGAGTTGATTCTAGATAATAATTCTCTTGCTCTAAAGGGTTTAGTTATATAATCTTCTGCTCCCATGTCTATTCCCCTTACTATTGATACTTCTAAGTCATTTGCAGTTAAAAATATTATAGGAATGTCTCTTAATCCTTTTATTTTTTTGAATAAATCAAATCCGTTTATATCTGGTAAATTTACATCTAATAATATTAAGGAAATGTCTTCTCCTTTTTTTATGTATTCAAACGCTTCATTTCCTTCTTCTTTTTCTATTATTTCAAAACCGTTCTTCTTCTAAATAATATTTTATTCCCATTCTGATTGTTGAATCATCTTCGATTAACAAGATCTTGTTCATATTGTCTCCCTTATATTTTACATTATTAATGTAAACAGAGAAAATTATATTAATTTTGTAATCAAAGCTCAAACAATTAATATAATTGTCTCTATTATACAATACATTTATTTTTTCATATTTTTAAATAATATTTTAGTTTCATCAGATATTCTATATGATTCTATCATTTTTTGCAATGCTTTGTTATATGTAAATTTATCTAATTTATTTTCTCCTTTTAAATATCTCATTGCTTTTTCGTTAAATTTTATTCCGATTTCAGCTATTACCCATGCTTTTGCCATTTGAACATAATATGCATCATTTTCTATTTCATCTATTGCTTTTATTACTTTATCAACATATTCCTCTTTTATATAATAGTCTAACATCATTATTATACTAAATCTAGTTTCAAATTCTTTTTTTGACTTAGTATATGGTAATATAAAGTTCCATATTTCTTCTAGTTCTTTTGGCTTTATTTTTAAAGTAGGACAAAAAGTATCTGTTATTGCCCAACTATCCATATTTGGTATGAATTCTTTTACTAATATTAGCTTTTCTTTTAAATCTATTTTTGAATATGCTATAACTAATCCTTTTAGTATAGTTTCTTCAAAACAATTAATATCTGCATTCTCTATAAAATTTCTCCAGTCTTCTTCTTTTAATATCTCTTTTGCAAGTACTCTAAGTTTTGGTATACGTATTCCTAAAACTTGTTTTTTAGTGTCTGGACATAATTTTTTATTGAATTTTGCATATTCTGGCTCAGATAGTTCCTTCAATTTGTCTCTTATAATTTCTATTTTCAATTTTTCCTCCTAATTTTACATTTTTTTATATGATAACACATTTCTAGCATTCTTTAAAGTATTTATATTAATTTTTTCCAATACAATAAAAGGTGGCTTTGCCCAATGTCAACAACTTAAGAAAAAATCAGTTCAATATATTTGAACTGATTTTTTCTTTTTAGCTTTTAATTATTTGAATGAATTTCTTTTCTTCATAAAAATCTTTTAAATATATTTCATTCATTTGCTTAAAAACTTCTGGATTTAGATGTCTTCTTTGTTTTAAATATGCTTCATCACTACACATTACCTTTTTATCTCCTTTTTTTCTTACAATAAAATCTCTAATTTCAAAAGAGGTATTTTTTCTCTGTTTATTTAAAGTCATTAGTAATAAATCTTGACAAGATATCTTTCTATTTCGAGTGAATGTATTTGTATACTTTTTACCAGTCAATCTACACAAGTTTCTTATATCTTCACTATATATGAAATTTTTTATTTTACTATTTCTTCTTTTTACTGATTTTATCATTTGTTACCTCTTTTTATTTCATTATAACAAAAAAAGAAAGAAAATCATCAATTTCTGATGATTTTCTTTCTTTTTTCTTAAGTTGTTGACATTGGGCAAAGCCACCTTTTATTGTATTTCTTATTTCTAATATCCTAATTCTTCTAATACTTTTAGAACAGTATCTTTATATTCAAGTTTTACATCTAAATATATAATATTATTATTTACTTTTGATACTACTTTATATTTATCATCAGTTGTTAATGTATATTTTGAATTATTATCTAAATCATTATTTGTTTCAACAGAGTTTTCTGTTTTTAAAGCTTCAAATTTAGATTTATTATTGTTATAAAAACTTGTCGCATAGGCGTCTTCTGAAATTTGATAAAATTCAATTTGATAAGTATAACTTTCATTAGCAGCTATATATACTTTTTCTATTTTACTATAATTTGCAAATTGATTTTTTGCGTCCATTACAATATATCCTTTTTCTTGCATAGCACTTCTAAAGCTTTCAGCATCTGTAATTTCCTGTTGCTTATTTTCGTCCTCTTTATTTGGTTTGTTTAAAGATATTCCAACTATTATTGCTACTATAATGGCTACTATGACTACTGCTATTATCGCTATCATCACTGGTTTTTTCATATAATTTTCCCCTTTCGTTTTTCTTTTTTTATTTTATATCATTAATTCTAAAATAAATCAATGTTTTTTACTTATTTTTGTGTTATTGCTTGATTTCTTTTGTATTTATTTTTTTACTTATTCTTATAATTATTATTAAAGCGATTGTCATACATAGAAAGAATATTTTTAAGTATTCTAAATTATGTGTAAATCCTATGATTAATAATATTGCATATCCTAGCATTCTACCTATATTTAAAAATATTTCTCTAAAAATAAAATACTCTACATTTAATTCTTTACCAAATGGTTGCCTATTAGAATAGTCAAATAAATTTATTTCAGTAATTGAATACATTATTTTTATAAATACATAATATACAATATTATATATGATTATTGTTGTTAAATTTATCGACATTAATAATAAGAAGAAGCTTGTTATTATACTAAATGAACATATCGTTAATAGATTTTTGGATTTATATTTATTGTATTTTTTTGCAAATATCATCATTGCAAAAATCATACATATAGAAAAGATAGAGGACCATATTCCTAAGTTTAATTCTGTTTGTACCTCATATATAATTAAAAGAGCTATTATTTTCTCTAAAACGCCATTAACTGTTACTCCTTTTAAAAATTCAATTATGAATATATCCTTTATTGGATATTGTTTTTTATTTTTTACAGCTCTTATGAATTTTTTTAAGTCCATTTTTTCTTTTACTATATTTACATTCCTCATAAAACAACTATTAATTAGCCTTATAATAGAAAATACTAGTACAAGTATAGCAGCTATTTGATATGAAGTAATTGTAATATAAGCTCCTAAAAATATAGGTGCAATAACTTGCGCACTTTTACCTACTACATGTCTATACCCTATATATTTTGTTCTCTCCTTTTCACTAACTAGTTCAGATTCCATCATATTAAATGGAAATCCTGTAGTTGCTACTGACATGCCATATATTATAGCCATTAACCATACATAATTTAATATTTCCTCTTTTAAACAAATAATTAATATAATAAATAGTGAGTTTATAAGTATTCCATATCTATATAATACTACTTTATTCTTTCTTTTTATATAATTACCTACTAATAAAGCTCCTATTGTAGCAATAATCCAAACAATAATATAGTAAACAGAGATATAAATCATATTATCTTGTGTAAGTTTATAAAAATATGCTGATAAGAAAGTATTTGAAAATAAATCCAGTATATTTCCTATTGCTCTATCTATTATTATAATTTTTGAACCTAAAGACAGCTTTTCTTGATTGTTCATTTGTTTCTCCTTTAATTATTACAGATTTATTATACACATTTACTACTTTACATTCAAGTTTTTTCGATAATCTTTTTAATCCCTCTCTATATGTTTTATCTGAGCAATTAAAATTTGAATTTTGCTTGACTTTCTGCCATGAGATAGTTTATTAATAAAATATTATTACATTACTGTCCATAGCTTTATGCTATGTTAGTCATTAGTAAAAGGAGAAAATCTAAAATATTGATTTTCTCCTTTATTTAATTAACTATTATTTAATTCATACAACTCTTCAGTTACATTTTCCCAAGGGTATACAGAAACTAATTTATAGTTAATATTTAGTTTATCGCATTCTTCTTTAGATAATTTCTTCATTTCGTTTGTAGTCATTGCCCAAGTAGTAAAACATATATTTTTCACACTATCTTTATATGTATAATCTCTAGTTAAGGAAACATAAATAATCTTTACATCTTCTCCAAACTTCTCTTTTATCATATTAGTAGCAATATTTGCAGTTTCTCCAGTTACATGATTACCTTCCACTAACAATATGCATTCGTTTTCATTTATTGAATTATCTTTTAAGTAATCTAATCCAATTTTAGTATCTATTCTATGAGTTTCGTGATTATGTTTTAATTGTATTGGTAACATATCTATAACATTAAACATATGGGAAAGTTTTATTGCTGGAACTCCACCTCCACGCATTATAGGTGCTATATATCTGATCGATAGATTATTGGATTTTAAATAATTATTTACTTCTTTATAAATCTTTTCTATAAAACTATCTATTCTTTCCCATGAAATTAAATCTAAATCCTTTTTGGTATACTTATATTTCAATGTTATCCTTCCTTTTTTGAATTAGGATGATTTTTTGCAAACTAAAAAATCATCCATTTCTATTGGTGGAGATGGTGAGAGTTGAACTCACGTCCAAAAGCATTTCCACATAAACTTCTTCGAGTACAGTTTGTTATCTAATTTCCCTTTGATAAAGTTAACAAACAAACTTTATTCATCAGTATTCTCTAGATACCTACTATTTACGAGAAAATAAATAGCTTCGTTTCCCACTGGTTTGACACCTTATTTATAAACGTGGGCATTTATAATAAGATGTTACTGCTCTTAGGCAGCAAATGCTAATTCTCTATTATTATCAGCGTTTATTTTATTTTTCTACATTTTTTAGGTGGCCAAGTAGAATTCCACCACTCGCTATTTATGTTTCTATGCAATTGTCGAAACCAAATACATCCCCTTGTTTTGCTCCTTTATATTATACACTATTTATATGTTTTATGCAATTGTAAATTTTTCTTATTTTTTTATCCCATTAAAATGTTAATACCCATAACTTACTACTTAGCAAGCCAATTAGCTATATCATATATTTGTATCCCCTCATACTGATAATCTTCATGTTTTGTTCTAGCAATTATTACTTTTGGGTAAGCATCTTTAATTTGTAATAATGGTTCGACTTCTCTTTTTAAAGTATTATCGTAACTTATATCATCTGATACTTGAATATATAATTTTTCATTTCTTTTCATTGCAACAAAATCTATTTCTTTGTTATATAAGGTTCCCACATAAATTTCATAACCTCTTCGTAATAATTCTATTGCAACAATATTTTCATATATTCTTCCATAATTAGTATTCTTCGTTCCTAACTTAGCAAATTTAAATGACTGGTCTACTAAATAGTACTTATCTATTGAAGATAAATATTTTTTACCTTGAATATCATATCTTCTTACTTTATAGAAAGCAAATGCATCACACAGATAATTAATATATGAAGCTATTGTTTTATCATTTGTATTTATATTACTCTCATTTAATTTACTGGCAATATTTCTGTATGATGTCAAATTAGAAATATTATCCATCATAAATTCAGTAAGACTATTCATTAGTCCTGTATTTTGTATATTATATTTTTGCTTAATATCTCTTACTATCAGAGCATTATAAACATCATTTATATAATTATATCTTTTTTTTATATCATCATATTCATATGAGCCAGATAATCCACCTTCAAAAACATATTTATCAAATGCTTCTTCAATATTATTATTTCTAAAGTAAGTTAAATATTCTTTAAAAGAAAATGGATAAATTTGTAATTCATAAGTTCTACCAGTAAATAAAGTAGCTAAATCACTACTTAATAAAAATGCATTTGAACCTGTTATATATATATCATATTTTTCTTCCGCATGTAAGCTATTTATTGTTCTTTCAAACTCTTTACACATTTGAACTTCATCTATTAATACAAAATTCATTTTACCTTCAATATAGTTTAATTCTACATAATTATTTAAAGATAGATAATCTCTTAATTTATCAAACTTAACTAAATTAAAATTGATATTAATTATATTCACATTTTCTATATTCTCTTTAATATAATTTTTAAACATTTGTAATAATTTTGATTTTCCACTACGTCTTACCCCTGTTATAACTTTTATATCTGGAGTTCCAATCACATCAATTAATTCTTTCAAGTAATTTCTTTCTATTATTTTCACACTAAACCACCTCGGAATTATTATAACATTCATTTCGCAAAAAGTAAATATTTTTAATTTTGCGAAGTATAAACTCTATTATCATATCCAATTTATTTTATTATATACTAGTTTTACAAGATTGAGTATAGCTTACATCAAAATAAAAATAATATTGATACTTTTATAAAATATAATTTTCTAGCTAGTGGTTGGAAAATTATACACATTTCTTCTATTCCATATATAAATTTTTTACAAAATCTATTTCGACTTATTGGGTGGTTAACAAAAGGGTAACAATGCAATAATTTAAATCCTTGGAAGTGTTGATATTACTGCATTGCTATTTTAACTTATTCCTGCCAAGATTAATATTAATGCCATTCCAATATAAATAAATGCACATAATGATAATCCAACTATTCCTGTTATCATTCCAGCTTTTCCTATCTTACTTCCTATTCTTATAGCAGATTTAACTCCAAATACAATTGCAAGAATTCCTGTTGGTAAAGCAATATACCAAAATGACGCAGTGATTATAGATATTATGCCTAATACTAGAGATGCTATATTCATAACAGATTTATTTTTATAATTTTCTTCCATAATTTAATTCCCCTTTTATAATTATTTTATTTTTAATTCACTAACTAATTCTAAGTTATTTAGATTATTTACTTTCACAGCTGTTTCTGATACTGTATATAGGTTTTCATCTATATATAATCCTCTTAATAGTTTAGAATTATTATAATATTTATATGCTGAATTACTTTTTGTTGGAGTTTGATGAGTTATAACCCCCTTTAAGTTAAATCCATTTTCAATATTTATATTATATACAAAATAGCCTTCTGCAGTATATGATTTATCATAATTTATATACGAATTAACGATTGATGAGTAAGAATTATTTGAAGAAGCTATTTCAAAATCTTCACTATAATTGTTAACTGGAATTGCTATTAGTTGTTTTTCTTTAGAAAATAGTAAAGCTTTAGGATTAGTTAAAATTGCTGAAGTTGTTCTTCTATCTCCTATTATTGTTTCTGAAATTTGAATAGGATTACTTACATCTGTTACATC
>CAPZDM010000040.1 GCA_948745425.1 uncultured Clostridia bacterium | reverse complement strand
TACTGGTGAACCTCCATACTTTAATATTTTTGTCCAATATTTTTGGTTCACCTCAGTAAAATCTACTACTTTTTCTCTTTTTTCATTTACTGCTCCATAATAACTAAAACTAGAAATCATTGCGACTATAATAATTACAATAATCTTTCTCATAATTCATTCCTCCTTACTTGTTTTTATTTTAGTCGCATTTCCTATATAATGCAAAGGTGCAATTTTTATTTTATTTAATATATATATTCTTTTCAGCTAGTAAAGAGTAAGTAATAAAAGGGGTTTGTAAGGGGGAATTATAAAAAAATACTCCCACAACTTTTGGGCATAATGCTAGTATAAAACCTTTTAAAGCTAAAAAATAAAGCATATTTCTATGCTTTACACTGGTTAAAAATTATTTATTTGATTTCTTTTCCCCACACTCCATATTGCTAATTCTTTTTATAAATTTTTTTGATTTTTTCCCTTTTTGCTAAAATTTTTATTTCAATCATTTTTATAATTATTGATTTTTAGGCTTTTTTTCTTCTTTTAGACCTAGCACTGAGACTACTTCCACGTGCGTTGTGCGATGATTGTTGTAAGGTCATTTTAAGGTGGAGTGATGACTGTTGTAACGTGTCAACAGGTTTAGCCTCTGCTCATTTCTATTCTCACTCTTATTTGTTCAACAATCCTTTTATTCATAATACCCTTATCATCTCTCTCAAAGTTCACAAAGCATTGTTTACTTATAAAATCTAAAACAACCACATTAGAATTACTATTCTGTAAACTATTATTCTTAACAATATATTCTTTTGTTACTTGCTCCTTATTTGATATTTCAAATTGGCTTTTACATATAAATCTTAACATATATTGGTCTTTTTGTCCATCTTCATTATATCCACCTAC
Source organism: uncultured Clostridia bacterium (assembly GCA_948745425.1). Lineage (GTDB taxonomy): Bacteria > Bacillota > Clostridia > TANB77 > CAG-508 > CAKPSH01. The sequence continues at coordinate 13,236 of CAPZDM010000040.1, read as the reverse complement.
TATAACATAATCAACTAAAGCATCAAATACATCTGCATCAAAGCATTCCATAATAGTATTAGTTTCAAATATATTTTTAAATTTATCTAGTCCTCTCTCTATGTTTTCATCATCTTCAATTAGTAGTTGTAATTGTTCTATTTTTTTATCTATTTTTTCAATTTTTTCTTCGTAGTCTTGCTTTTTCTTTTGGTATTGTTCATTGCTTATTGTACCATCGACCATAAAATCCAACAATTTATTTATCTTCTGTTTCATTTCTTCTTTTTGTTTGTCTAAGCCTATTATTTTCTCTTTAGAAGTATTATCTCTTAATGCTTGCTCCATATTTTCCAAAAATTTTTTTACTGCAAATTGATTATTATTACATAATAATTGATAAGCATCTACAAAAGCATCTTCTATTATACTTTCTTTTATTACCTTACTATCTGAGCAATAATTTTTTCCTTTTTTTGCTGTTTGCATACATAGCCACGCAGGATTTACTTGTTTTTTATTACTATATAAACTTCTCCTACTCAAAACCTCTCCACAAAACGCACATCTTAGCCTATTGCTAAATGTAAATTTTCGACCAACATTTCCTAAACGTCTTCCTGTTGCTCTCGATCCACATCTTTGTTTCATTATCTCTTGTACTTTATCAAATGTTTCTGTATCTATTATAGCCTCGTGATGATTTTCCATATAGTATTGGTCTTCCTCTCCCATATTAGCAATTCTTTTATGTGTAATTGGGTCAATAGTAATTGTTTTTCCTTGCAACACATCTCCTTTGTATTTTTCATTTTTTAAAATTCTTCTAACTGTGCTTTCACTCCATTCTTCTTTTCCTTTTGGTGTTTTTATTTTCAATTCTGTCAATTTATTAGCAATCATATTAGCACCATGTCCATTACAATACCACTCAAATATCATCTTTACTATTTCAGCCTCATCTTTGTTTATTGTAAATTCATTTGTTTTTGCATTATACTCATATCCTAAACAATTATTAAAGCCTACTAATTCTCCTCTGCCTTTTTTCATATTTAGTCCTAATTTAACGTGTGTAGAAATATTCTCACTTTCTTGTTGTGCAACAGAACTTAATATTGTTAATAAAAATTCTCCAGACATTTCTAATGTATTTATATTCTCTTCTTCAAAAAATACTGCAATATTGTGTTCTTTTAACATTCTAACATATTTTAATGTATCTACTGTATTTCTTGCAAACCTTGATATAGATTTTGTTAGTATCATATCAAATTTATTTTGCAGTGCATCTTGTATCATTCTCATAAAATTATTTCTTTTGTAATCTAGTGTTCCTGTTATTGCTTCGTCTGCATATATATCAACATAAGACCACTCAGAATTTTCACTAATTTTTTCTTTATAATATTTCTTTTGAGATTCATAACTATTTATTTGTTCTTCATCTCCTGTGCTAACTCTGCAATAAGCAGTTACTCTTAACCTTGTATTTATTACTGTTCCTGTATTTCTATCAATTCTGCCTTCTTTTTTCTTAATTACAGTTATATTCATTTGTTTCTCCTCCTTATCTTTCAATAAATTCATTTTATAGAATTTATTTACTTATTCCTAATGTGTAATTTGTATAAAAGATAGACTTGACTTTCTCATACAGTTCATTATTTATTGAATTGTTATTTTTTTAATAATTTAATGCTTTAATTTGTAAAGAATAATTTAGTAATTGTTTATCGAACTGAGGTGTATTATCTAATATAATTTTCTTAACCATTTACACCACCTGAATTTTCTTCTGTACTATTTCCCATTTTATTTTCAACAAATTCTTCTGCATTATTTGGAGAATATAATTTTATTGCATTCTTTAATTCCTCTATAATATTTCTTATTTCCACCTCCTGTTTTGTATTCGTTATTTTTTCAAAAATTATATAAGCATACGATATTAGCTGCTCTACATTAATACTCCAAAAATACTCAACATCGGTTACTTCTATTTTTTCCATTATTTCTTTTTCATCTATTTTAATAAGATTAAGTATTAACTTATTCATTATCTCCTTAAAATTCAATTTATCCTCAACATTAACGTAGGTTTCAATAAAATAAGCTATTGCTTGTTTTATTGTGTATCTCTTGTTTGTTAATTTTTCTATTTCACTTTTCTTCATTTAATCTATTTCCTTTCCATACAAAAAGAAACAAGCTATAATTAAAACTTGTCCCTCTGTATTCACAATTATTTTTTTATTCCTTGTGCAATCTCCATTGCAGCATCAACTTTTTGCATAATATTACTTGGTAATATACCAACTTTTCTGCATAATCTTCTTTTATCTATTGTCCTTATCTGTTCGGCTAGGATCATTGAATTATATTTTATATTTCCAAAGGCTTTAAGAAAAACGTGTGTAGGTTGCTTATTGTTTATATCAATTTTCCTAGTTAGTGGTACGATTATAACTGTATTTGCAAATTTATTACCTATATCATTTTGAACTATTACAACTGGTCTATATCCGTTTTCCTCACTTCCCAATGTTCCAAAAAGTTTTGCAAAATAAATTTCTCCTCTATGTATTCTCATATTCACGTTTTTTCCTCCTGTTTCACTTTGGGGCTATTCTAAAAATCAAGAATAGCCCTCTTGTTTTTATCTTTTCTTTTACTCATTAGACGGCAATTTGCTAAATTGCTCCATAGGTTACACTTCGGATATATTTCTGCTTATATCTCAAAATGTACCTGCCTGCAACGCAGACTTGCACTCATTGCGTGCGATGGTGCTTTTAAACCACTCAAGCTGTGACTATGCAAAAGTATCTCCTATTATTTATCTTCGCCTTACTAGGTGCAACCTAGTATTTCAAGTATCCTAGTTCTGCTCTCTATTCAACCTAGCTCAAATAATAGTTGTTTCCAATGAACATTATTTACTTTTCAATGTTCAGCTTGTACAAATAAAAAATAAACAAGCAAAAGGAAATTAACCCTTTCACTTGTTTCCTCACTAAAAACACTTTTTACGAAGTCTAATCTAAAAATTTTTTAAATTTTTTTAAATTCTCTATTGCACAATGCAAGCTATACTGTACTGCCCTTATTGAAATGCCCTCTTTTTCTGCTACTTCCCTTTCTTTCAGTTCGTCAAAATACTTTAGCTTTATTCTCTCTCTTTGAACTTTTGGTATTTTTGAAATAGCAATATGTATATTTCGTTTCTTCTCATTTTCTATAATAGTTGCCTCTATACTCTGCTCATATTTATTTACTCTTTTGTAAAGTGTTTCGTCTGTTAAACTTGACTGTTCCCAATGTCTTTCTTGTTCATTTTGATTTCTTTTATAACACTTTTTAGATGCAATATATGTATCAAAAACTTCTCTTGGTATTTCACTTGTTATTTTTTCTCCATCATAATTTGTAAATGTAATATAGTATTTATCATTGCCAAAGTCGGCAACTAATTCATTTTCATCTACCAAGATAATCTTTTTATTATCTTCAATTTTCAACGTTCGTTCCTCCAATCAATTCAATTTTTTGAACTGACTGGCTCGGTGGCGAACGTGCTGAAACATATAAAAATACTAGCAATTTAATACATACAAACACACTCATTACTCCTGTAATGCTTTCTTGTTGTGTTTGCCATGTTTATTGCTAGTATTTATTATTCATTTTATTTCTTCTTTGGTAGCAAAAAAACACACAAGTTTTATCTTGTATGCTTTCTACCTTTCATATTTATTTATTGATAATATTTCTATAAATTTTACTCCATTTCTTTTATTTTGCGTTTTGCATTACATTCGTGCAAGAAAGCATTTTTTTTATTGTAAGATACAAATTGGATAATTGTAAGCAAAATCGGAGGGATAAAAGATGCAATCTAAAAAATTTAATGATAAATCAAACATTATTGGCAAAAATGTAAAAAAATATAGAAATCAAAAAGGCTATACACAAGAACAACTTTGCCAACAATTAGATTTATTAGGATTGAACTTGTACCACTCTGATATTTATCTTATTGAAAACAATAAACGTATCGTCAAAGATTATGAAGCTTTTGCTTTAGCAAAAATTTTTGGTATTACCTTAGATGAACTTTATTTTGGTGCTAATGACGAATTTTTACGTCTTCAATAATTATCTGTATAATATCTAAGAAAAATGGAGTTTTTATAGAATTAAAATGTAATTTTATGGAGTTTTAAAAAATATAAAAAAGAATAGTGATAGAACTTAACTTCTCTATCACTATTCTTTTTTATATTTTTATAGTTTATATCCTGCTCCTCTAATAGTTCTTATATAATCATTACCTAGCTTTTTTCGTATATTTTTTATATGTGTGTTTATTATCTGTGCATCTCCAAAATACTCATATCCCCATACAGAGTCTAATATATTTTCTCTTGAAAAAACCTTGTTTGGATTTTCCATAAATAATTTTAAAATTTCAAATTCTTTTTCTGTCAAAAATACTTTCTCTGCACCTTTAAAAACTTCATAATTCTCTTTATTCAATTTAATATCATTATAATGTAATTCATTAGATTTTTTAGTTGTATTTATTATAGTAATATTTTCTTCTGCAATTTCATTTAAAAATTTATCTATAATATTGTCATCTTCTATTATTAATATTTTTGACATATCCTCCCTCCAAACTGCTTGTTTTACAAGTATATACTTTATTATAATGTTTTAATCCAATTATCAATTTCTTCTAATGTAGTAATTAATTTTCTTGTTCTATAATCTCCTGCATCATACAAAATATTTAATCCATCGTCTACCTTTGAATTAGGACATAATTTCTTAATCTCTGCAAAAGTTCTTCCAATCCAACCTGCGTTTGTTGCAAATGGTTTTATTGTTTTTCCTGATAAGTCATTTTGAGTTAAAAATGTTCTTATAGCTGGGACTGGTCTATACCACCATACAGGAGTTCCAAGTATTATTTCATCATATTTTCTTAAATTGAGATTTATTTCTTGTATTTCTGGTAAAGACTCGCTCGCCTCACTATTTTGCTCATCATCTACAACAGATTGATAATCTTCTGAATATGGAATTACTGTTTTTATTTCTAAAATATCACAATTTATTTTTTCCTTAATTCTATTTGCTATTTCTCTTGTATGATTTGTATATGAAAAATAAACTACTAATTTATTTACTTTTTCCATAAAAATTGTCCTCTCTCTTATTTACTTACTTTTTGAAAATACCCACTCCATTATGTTTTCTTCATAGGCAAATGATATTGCTCCCATGTGTTCATCTGAATATCCTTTTGAAGTAAAGTATTCGTGATTTTTTACATCTAATACTAATATTTTGTCTATTTCTTCATTAGACATTCCTTGTTCTTCGTATAGTTTGTGCAAATTATTATAAGCATTTTTTGTTTTTGCACTTCCATAATAACTGTCATTTTCTCCTATTACCATATATAGTGGTGTTTTAGCTTTTGATAAATTTTCTAAATCTCCATCCCACTGACTGCTTATATATAAAGCAGATGTAAATAATTCTGGTCTTTTTTCTAAAACTATTGATAATGTTTCTCCTCCACCTGACAATCCACTTATATATACTTTTGACTTATCAATATTGTAGTTTTCTAAAAAGTATTCTACTAATGCTATACAGTCATTTGCCGATTGCTCTCCCCAGTCATTTAATTGTGTTGAAACAATTATCATATCTTTATTATATTTTTGTACCTCATACACATAAGGCTCTCCTAAATCGTTTCCTACTCCTTGAAAATATAAGCCCTCCCATCCTGGATTTGCAAAATAAATAGCATATTGCTTTGTTTCGTCATAATTTTCTGGATAGTGTATATTAAAATGAATTTCTGAATTTGTAGTTATTAAAGTATTATCTAATATAAAACCTCTATATTCTTTGCTACCTTTTTTTATATATTTATTTGGAGCAGTAGTTTCATTTTCTTCGTCATATATATATCCTTGTTCCAATGTTTCTTTATTATTATCTATTATTTTGTTAGAAGTTTTATTGAATTTATTATTTATAGTAAAAATTCCAACTATAACTAATATCACAACTATAAATATCAACAATATAATTTTCTTCATTGTTCACTACTCCATTACATCTGGCTTTTCCAAAAGTCTATTGCATTATTTATCCACCCCTCTGCTATTGTTCCTTCTCCTAATCCAAATCCATGTGGTAAGCCATTAAATACCTCGATTTTACTATTTGTTCCGTTTGATTTGATTTTATCTATTCTGTTTTGCATAAGTTTATAATTTGCTATTCCATCATTTGTTCCTACACAACTATAAGTAGGTGGCTCGTTCCCTGTTACTTCTGAAAGTCCAGTATACTGTATAATAAGTGCTGATGGCTTTGGATATTCTTTTTCTCCAAAATATGCTGTACCATAAGTTCCTACCCAATCTGTCATTCTACCTCCTGCTGAGCCTCCCCATAATGAATAATCTTCCATATTAACTTGTAATTCTTCTTTATTCTCATTTATAAAGGCTATTGCTCTTGATAAATCTTCACAAGCTTTTTGTGCATCAGGTCTATAAATTATAGCAAAGCTATTTATTCCTTTTTCAGAAAGTTTCAAACAATGTGGAAAGCTATCGTGCATTGCACCTACATAAGAAAATCCACCACCTGCACTTACTATTGCAACTTTCTCATTTGGATTGCCTCTAAAAAAAAATATTCCTGTGTTTGCTTTTTCCGGGTCTTTTGATTTTTCCTCATCTGTATAAATATCGTAAAATATTTTTTTGTTTGAAACTGCTTGGTCTTTCATATAGTTTACGATTTCTACTGTTTTATTTGGATTTATATAGTTATACCAATAATAATAATCTCCTACTTTTTCTAATGTTGTATTATTAGGTATATTTATATCTACTGGAAAAATCAAATCTCCAAACTCCTTAAAACTATTATCATTTTTTACTTGTTCTACTGTACTATTCAAATTAAATATTGTATTAGTCATATTACTTTCCTTTGAACTATTATTGTAAAATTCTAAAAGTCCATTATACATATATGTCATAAAAGCTGTTCCATTATGAGAATATCCTGTCTTTACTCTAAAATACAAATTTCCATTTTGCTCGTTTGTTCTTGCTATAAAATTATTACTTGATTTCTTTAATAATTCATTTATTAAACCTGTAAATCCAGAACCTGCAAAATCTTGTGTTCCTGTAAAACTCATTATAAGGAAATCGTTTGCTGTATATCCTTGTTTTTGTACTGCTACATCTATCATATTACTATCTATTGCACCGACTTGAAGTAATGAAATATTTAAAACTATCTAAGTTATTTACAAAAGTATGCCATGTTGTAACTGAGCCCATTGAAAAGCCACCAAATGCTCTATGTTCTCTTGATTTTACTATATCTTCATGTGATGTACTTTTGCTATATGTAGAGTATTTACTTTCAACTGCTGGGACTAAATCATTTATAAGTTCATTATGATAATTTACTGTAAGTGTATAATATGCTAAAGTATAATCTCCACTATCCTCTGCACTTTCGTTATTGTATGTTGGACAAACTATAATAATTGGTCTTATCTCTCCGTTTTCTATTGCATTATCTATTACATTTTTAAATGCCCCTTGATTATTAGGTGTTCCTAAACTTGTAGTTTCATTACTCCATCCACCATGCATTAGATAAAAAATATCATATTCCTTGTTTTCGTCATAACCATAAGGAGTATATACAATAGCTCTTTTTCTTAATTTTTTAGACTTTTGCTCATAAGTCTTTGATTCATAGGTATCGTAGTAAAATTCTTCTAGTTTGCCTTGATTATTTGCTTTGCTATAATAACTTTGTGGAATTTCTTTTATTTCACTTATTTCATTTTCGCTATTATTTGTACTACCTTTTTGAACTTCTGGTATATTATTATTCATACTAATATTGTTTCCGTTTCTAAAATAGAAAATTACTGCTGTTGCAAACAAAATGATTACTAATATTAGTACAATTATCAATATTTTTTTCATAGATTTATCTACTCATTCCTTTTTAATCTATTATATCTATTTGTTTTAGCCATGTTTCTACTTCAACTGGTGCATCTTCCATACTATTTCTGTGTAATTTGAAAGCATTTGAATTTACTTTTGCTCCAGATAATTTATTTGTTATTGTGCTTACTGTTCCTGATAAACCACTTCCACCATTTGTACTAAATAAATATACATTTTTTCCTGTAAAGTCATAGCTTTCTAAAAATGTATAAAGTATTTGTGGTAAATCACTCCACCAAATTGGGTAACCTATAAATATTGTGTCATACTCATCAAAGTTATTAATTTTATTTTTTATTTCTGGTCTAGCATTTTGTCTTTGTTCTTCTTGTGCATCATCTATTAAGGCTTGATGATCATCAAGGTTGTATTGTTTTACTGATTCTATTCTAAATATATCTGCTCCAGTATGTTCCCCAATTAAGTTTGCAACATATTGTGTATTTCCTAATCTTTCTCCGTTTACTGTAATTGTACTATCTTCTCTAGCTGTTCCTGTATTTTCTGGTAATGAAAAATATGTTACTAATGTTTTTTCACTGCTACTTACTTCTGTATTGTTATCAGTATTTATTGTATTTTCTTCATTTGGAATATTATTATCTTCATCATTCGTATTTTCTACTTCATTATTTACATTTTCGTTGTTTGCATTTGCAATATTTTGATTATCATTATTATTTGAATTAACCATAACAACTGTAAAAGCACCAACGGCTATAATTATTATTGCTAAAATAATGCCTATCACTAATTTTTTATTCATTTTCTATTTTCTCCTTTTTATTTTATACTATCTGTCCAATTTTTAATTGTAGAGTCTGATGGTCTTTCATTAAATCTTTGTCCATTTTTCCAATCTCCACCATTTGCCTCTCTTTCAAGTAATTTTCCACTTTGTCCTAGTCCACTTGATGCAGATGTACAAAATGGAATTACTGTTTTTCCATCAAAATTATTTGCTTTTACAAAACTATCTACTGGCCATGCTGCAACGCCCCACCATATAGGATAGCCAATTACTACTGTATCATAGTCGCTCCAATTATCTACTGTATCCTTTTTTAATTTAATATCTCTTAATGATTCATCATCATGTTCTTTTGATACTCTTGAATTACTATTAGTCCAGTTCAAATCTTCATTTGAATACTTTTCTTCTGGCTCTATTTCAAAAATATCAGCATTTAAGTTTTTAGCGACTTTTTCTGCAACTGCTTTTGTGTGATTTTGAGCTGAATAATATACAACTAATGTTTTACTTCCACTTTTTGTAGTATTTTCTGTATCTCCTTGATTATCATTTTGTGATTTTTCTGCTCCTGATAACGTGTTATCATTTATAGATGATAACTCATTATTTTTTGTATTGTTATGACTAATAACAATAACTCCGATGGCAACTGCAACAATTACTAAAATTGCAACAATAATTCCTATTAAAACCTTTTTATTCATTTTCAAATCTCTCCTTTTTTGTATTTTTACCAATTATTTTTTCCAAAGGCATATAACCATTGAAAACTATGCGTTAATGTATAAATAAAGTAAATTGTAATTCCTATAACAATGAATGTATATACCATATAAATTGACTTCTTTACTTTCTTGTTTTCAACTTTTTTTAGTATTCTATCTAAATGCAATCCCAGATGAATAAACATTGTTATAATTGCTAATCTTCCCAAAGTTAGATGTGTAAGTACCAAACCCAAACTACTACTCATGTGAAAGTTAAATATTTCATTTGCTATCAATATCCCACAGATAATTGTTCCTAAATATATTATCATTATAAAAATATCTACTATATACATGATTTTAGTTTTAGCATTTGTCTTTTTAAAGTTTTTTGTTACTTGCTTTATCCATTTAAAATTTAATATAATATGAACTACAATAAGGATAGCCATAACAGTTCCTAAGATTTCATGCATTAGATTTCCAACTAATCCTATATTGAATAAAGCAATAGTAATTATAAATAATAACATATCAATTATTATTTTAAATTTCTTCATTTTTCCCCCCTTTTCCTTATTTTAATAGTTTTGTTTGCTTGTGTTTTAATTATCTGTTTTACTTGACTAATTACATTTTTTGTTTTACAATAGAATTATATCAGTCGGTAGTTACTGTCGGTCAATAGTTTTTTGAAAATTTTTATTTTTTTTGGAGGTTATATATGTATTCAATGAAAGAAACTTGTGAAAAGGTTGGTATGACTTATGAAACACTAAAATATTATTGTAATGAGGGATTAATTCCTAATGTAAAAAGGGATAAAAATAATTATAGAATTTTTGATGACAATAACGTTGCTTGGATTAAAAGTTTATCGTGCTTAAAAAAATGCAATATGAGCATTGAAGAAATGAAACAATATCTTGATTTATGTTTAAAAGGAGAATCTACTATTCCAGAAAGGCAAATTATTATTGCCGAGAAGAAAAAACAACTTTTAGAGGATATGTCTAATCTACAAGAAAGTTTAGAATTCTTAAATTGGAAAGAAAACTTCTATTCTGATGTACTGTCTGGAAAAACTAAGTATTTTAGTAATTTAATTAATGTCAATGAAAAATAGCCAAAAAAAGAAATCAGTCTGTATTTCGTACAAACTGATTTCTTTTATAAATTTATTTCATTTTTAGTCCATCTTTAAAAGCATTGCCAACAATACCTCCTAATACTCTATAAGTATTGCTTACCATATCAAATGCTATTACTTGCATTTTTTCTACATCAATTTTTCCGTTCTCATCTAAATAATTTTCATCAATAGAAGTGTTTACTACCCTACCTACTAAAATACCATCTTCAAACGATTCCATTTCGCATTCCAAAGTCAACGGATATTCTTCAATAATCGGTGCATCTACAAAATTTGATTTTGTTATATGAACTCCTGCTTTTGCTATTTTATCTTCTTTATTTCCTGATACAACTCCAAAATAATCTGAAATAACTTCTGTATCCTTTGTTGCAAAACTAACTGTAAATGCTTTTTTTAATTTTATATTGTCTGTTGTTTTATGCTTTGATAATGATACATAAATTTTTCCGTAATCTTGTATTCCTCCCCATGCTGCATTCATTGCATTTGCATTTCCGTTTTCATCATAAGTTCCGATAATTAAAACTGGAAGTGGTAAAAAATTCATTTTATTACCTAAATCTTTTCTCATAGTAATTATTCCTCCATTTAATATTTTATATGTCTTATTTTATCATAGTCTTTATTATTTTACCAGTTTTTCTTATCTTTATTATGGTCATGATTATCTCTCCTTGATTTTACAGTTTCATCAAACCATTTTACCATTTCTGGATCATAGTGATTGAAAAAACTACTTGTTTTTGTGTCTAGCTTTGAGATTTCTTCCATATCTTCATTTGAAAGTTCAAAATCGAATATATTGATATTTTCTTGTATCCTTTCCATTAGGGTTGATTTTGATAATACGACTACATTTCTTTGTGTTAGCCATCTTAATATTACTTGTGCTATTGATTTGTTATATTTATCTCCAATTTTCTTTAATGTTTCATTTTGGAACATATTGTTTCTACCCTCTGCAAACGGAGCCCATGCCTCTATTTGTACTCCAAATTGTTCCATATTTTTTTGTGCCTCAAATTGTGCATTAAATACATTTGTTTCTACTTGATTTACTTGTGGTACTATTTTTCTTTCAAATAAACAAATATCACTTAATCTATCTGGATAAAAGTTACTTACTCCTATTGCTTTTAGTTTTCCTTCTTCATATAATTCTTCTAATGCTCTATATGCTCCGTAATAGTCTGCAAAAGGTTGATGTAATAACATTAAGTCCAAATAGTCTACTTTTAATTTTTCCATTGATTTTAAAACTGACTCTTTGCACTTTTCATATCCGTAATTATCTATCCAAACTTTTGAAGTAATAAATAGTTCTTCTCTTTTTACAAGTCCATCATTTATAGCTTTTTCTATTGCATTTCCTACTTCTTCTTCATTAAAATAACTTTGTGCTGTATCAATTAATCTGTATCCTGCTTTTATTGCATCTATTACAACTCTTTCACACTCCTCCTTATTTACTTGATACACTCCAAAACCTGCTTTTGGCATTTTAACTCCATTATTTAAAGTTACATATTCCATATTTTCATCTCTCCTTAATTTATATTTTTGTTTTACTAATTTGAATTATACCAGTCGGTAGTTGCTGTCGGTCAATAGTTTTTTTGAAATTTATAAAAAAATTAGATTAGTTCATTATAAACTAACCTAACTAAACTATATTTTTTTATTCTTAATTTTATTATAATTTGTCATATTCTTCATCATTTACAGATTCGCACCATTCATTACTTGTATTTTCTCCAGATACTTCTACTGCTAAATGACTAAACCAACTGTCTTTTTTAGCTCCATGCCAATGTTTTACATTTGCAGGAATTGTTACTACATCTCCTACTTTTAAGCTTTGTGCCTCTTTTCCATCTTCTTGATACCATCCCTCACCATCTACGCAAATAAGGATTTGTCCTCCTCCTTTTTCTGCTTTATGAATATGCCAGTTATTTCTGCATCTTGGCTCAAATGTTACATTTGCAATAAATATATTATCTGTTTTTGCAAGTGGCTTTAAATATGAATTTCCAATAAAATACTTAGCAAATGTTGTGTTTGGCTCTCCCATTCCAAATGCTCCACCATGTTCTTTATTTTCTTCATTTTCTGTTCCATACACTTCTTCTATTAATGGAAAAGCACTCCATGCTTTTGCCCATCCACTATAAAATGCTAATTGTGTTACGATTTCTACTGCTTCTGATTTAGTAATTCCATGTTTTTTTCCCATAATAAAATGAGATTTTAATTGTGGGAATAACCCTTGTGCCATTAAAGCCGATATAGTGGCTATACTTCTATCTCTTAATGATAATTTATCCTCTCTACTCCATATTTCTCCAAATAATACATCATCATTTAGTTCTGCAAATTTTGGAGCTAATTTTCCTAAAATTTCTCTACCTGCTGTTTGTTTTTCCATTTTTTCATTCCTCCTTATCGCATTTTTATAAAGATATAATAACACAAGAGCAGATAATTTTCAAACTATCTGCCCCATAACTTGTAATTTAGCGAACTAATCTCTTTATTCTCTCAACATAATCATCTGCA
>CAPZDM010000039.1 GCA_948745425.1 uncultured Clostridia bacterium | reverse complement strand
AAAAGGAATAGGAATAATAATAAATAAAGGGAGTATTTGATAGACTTATCAAAGAAAACAAATCTCGATTCGAAATAACTTTTCACTATTTTTAACTTGATTTTTATTTTATTTAAGTTATTGAGAAGCGTAAGATTTGTTGACGCGAAAAATTGCTTTGCAATTTTTCTGTGCAATGTATTCTTAAATTATAGAAAATGAAGTTTTCTATAATTTATTTTCCCGACATGCAATCCCGACATTTTATATACATTTTAGGGTATTTTTTAGAACTTTTTAAAAATGTTCCAAAGTACCTATAAAAAGTAGGCTTTTGCTGAAATTACGCAAAAAAATACAAGTTAGAAATCTGATTTCTAACTTGATATTTTGGTGCAGATGGCCGGAATCGAACCGGCACGGTTTATTCAACCGCAGGATTTTAAGTCCTGTGCGTCTGCCAGTTTCGCCACATCTGCATATTAATAAGCATTATTCTTTTAATGTGTATTTTTAACTGACAATGCTTATTATACTATTTTTGTAACACCTTGTCAATGTTTTTTTTAATATTTTTATATTTTTTTTAATACCTAAAACTTAGTTGTATCAACAGTTATTATCTCATCATGTATTACTTTTATAGGGTTTTTATAAGCTAATTCATCAATTTCATTTTCTGATAAATACTTAGATATCTTTTTTATATATTGAGTCATATTTGTATATATTGTTCTTTTATTATGAACATCACTTCCTAAAAATTGTATCATATTATTTTTTAGTAGTTTGATAACTGTTTTCTTAGCAGATATTCCATAATATCCATCTATACTTGCAAAATTTGCTTGTAATAGGGCTCCTTTCTTTAAAAGGTCTTTTATAAATCCCATATTTTTTTGTACATAAGGATATCTCTCTGGATGAGCAATTATTGGTACATATCCATTTTTAACAATCTCTTCTATGATTCCAATTGAATTATTTGTAGGAGTATTGTTTAATGAAAATTCTATTAGTAAATATCTACTATCATTTATCTTTGATATCTTTTTATCTTTCAAAAATTTACTTATTTCATCAGTTCCATATACCTCATTACCTTGATATAAATGAATTCCTACTCTTTTAGCATCCATTTCTAATTCTTTCATTTTATTACTAACATAATTAGCATCTTTTTCATAAAATCCTTGCATGTAATGTGGTGTACATACTATTCCTGTAAATCCTGCTTTTTTGGCTTCATATAGTATTGCTACACTTTCTTCAAAACTACTTGCTCCATCATCTGTATCAGTTAAAATATGCGTATGTATATCTATCATTTAATCACCTGTTTTTAAAATATTTTTAATTATGTAATTTTTTATATCTTTATTATTTATGTTTCTTGGTATAATTCCAAGAATCTTTGCACATTTCTGCTATTCCCTTTTCAGCTTTCCAGCCTATCTCCTTAAATGCTTTATTAGGATCTGTATAATATGTTGCAATATCACCTGGTCTTCTGTGTGTTATTTTGTAGTTAACTTTTATATTATTTATATTTTCAAAGTTTTTTACAATATCTAAAACACTATAACCTATACCTGTACCTAAATTATAAATATATAATCCTGAATTCTCTTTCTCAAGCTTTTCCATAGCCCTTATATGTCCCTTTGCTAAGTCTACAACATGAATATAATCTCTTACTCCAGTTCCATCTTTAGTATTATAATCATCTCCATATACACTTAAAACTTCAAGTTCTCCACTAGCCACCTTTGTTATATAAGGCATTAAATTATTGGGAATTCCTCTAGGATTTTCACCAATTAAACCACTTTCATGTGCTCCAACTGGATTAAAATATCTTAGTATACAAATATTCCATGAGTTATCTGAAATATATAAATCATTTAAAATCGTTTCAATCATAAGTTTACTTGTTCCATAAGGATTTGTAGTCCCTCCAATTTTGCATTCTTCTTTAATAGGCACTACTTCTGGATCTCCATATACAGTAGCAGATGAACTGAAAATAAAATTCTTTACTCCGAATTCCTTCATTACTTCTAATACATTAATCGCTCCTCCTACATTATTATTATAATACTTTAATGGATTAGCAACGGATTCTCCAACAGCTTTAAATCCAGCAAAATTTATTACCATTTCAATATCATTTTCTTTAAATACTTTTCTTAATTCTTCCTTATTCAAATAATTAATTTCATAAAATTTAGGACGTTTATTGGTTAACTCTTCAATTGAATCTAAAACACTAATTTCACTATTAGATAAATTATCTACTATAATAATGTCTTTACCATATTCTAATAATTCAACTACTGTATGACTCCCTATATAACCTGTTCCTCCTGTTACTAATATTGACATATTTATTTTTACTTCCTTCCTATTATAAAACTCTTTATACTATTTTATATTTTTAGCCTAATATTTTCAAGTAATATTTGCCATTTTTTTATCTTTTTATAAAAGGCCACCTTTATGGTAGCCTTTTTTTATTCCTCTATATGGTAATAAATTGTTACTTCATTTCCATTTTTGTCTTTTGCTTTCTTTGATTTCCATTTTGGTTGCCACGGATACAGGCATTTTATAATTCCTAATAATATAAGAAGTACTATTATTAGATAACCCCAAAAAGCATCAACTTCTAAAAGGTAAATAAATTCTTGTATACCTTTTATCATATAAGTCTCCAATTTTAATTGTTTACCATATTATATGACATTTTTTTACTTATGTCAATTATGTTAATGTATTTTAAAACCAATATATCTTCATGATTTAGTCGATTAGAGTAAATGTCCAAATACAGGATTCATACACCTATAATATAAAAAATATACCCCAATTAATTGGAGTATATTTTTTATATTAATTTTGTGAATAAGGTAATAATGCAATTTGTCTACATCTTTTTACTGCTAATGTTATGTCTCTTTGATGTTTTGCACAGGCTCCTGTAGCTCTTCTTGGTAATATTTTTCCTTTTTCGTTTATGAATTTTTTTAATTGTTCTGGATTTTTATAATCTAAAACTAAGTTTTTATCACTACAAAGTAAGCATACCTTTTTTCTCATTCTTTTAAATTTAGGATTAAAATCTTCATCATTATTGTTATTATTTCTTCTATTATTTTTCTTGTCTGCCATTCTTCTTTCCCCCTATCTAATTTTTAAAATGGTAAATCATCACTAGGTGTAACTTCAAAATCAGGATTTGGATTTGGGTTTGTTGCAACATTTCCAAATGTATCTTCAAAATTTGTAGAATTTCCATCAGATTCTCTTTTTCCATCTGCAAAATATGCTTCTTCGGCAACAACCTCTGTAACATAGTGTTTTTGACCTTGGTCATCATCCCAAGTTCTTGTTTGTATTCTTCCTATAATACCTACTTGTTGACCTTTTTTAAAATATTTACTACAGAATTCTCCAAGTTTACTCCATGCAACAATATTTATAAAGTCTGCCTGTCTTTCTTCTCCTTGTCTTACAAATCTTCTATTTACTGCTAAACTAAAACTTGCCACCATATTATTATTAGTTTGTGTATATCTAACTTCTGGGTCTCTTGTTAATCTTCCCATTAAAATTACTTTGTTCATATTTAATTCCCTCTTTCTATCTCAGATTTTGGCTCCCTAGTTTTTTCATTAATCTTCTAATCTTACAGTTATAAATTTTATAACTTCGTCTGTTATTCTGTAGTTTCTTTCTAGTTCTGCTATTAATTCAGGTTTTGCTTCGAAATTAAATACTACATAGTAACCTTCTGTGTTCTTTTTTACTTCATATGCTAATTTTTTTCTTCCAACTTCTTGAACATTCTCTACTTTTCCATCAGTATTAATCAAGTCTGTAAATCTTGTTATAAGAGCTTTTATACCTTCTTCTGTAACATCTTGACCAATAATGATAACACTTTCGTATTTATTCATTATTTTTCACCTCCTTTTGGATATATATCCCGTAATCTAGTTACGAGAAAGGATGAAAAAAGTTATTTCTCTTTTCAAACATTGTTTATTCTACCATATTTTACATATAGTTTCAAGGGTTTTTATGAATTTTTATAACAATTTTGTGTAAATTTATGATGCTTGTTCTTTTAATTTGACTAAAATGTTTAACGCATCTATTGGTGTTAGTTCTTCTACATTTATCTTGTCTATTTCATGTGCTATTTCCGCTATTTTATAATTGTACATGTTTAATTGTCCTGCTACTTCGTCCTTTTTCTCTTTTTCCATTTTCTTTTGCCCTAACATACTTTTTCTTTCTAAGCCTTTTAATATTTCATTAGCATTTTTTAGTACTTCTTTTGGTACTCCTGCAAGTTTTGCTACATGTATTCCATAGCTTTCGTCTGTTCCACCTTCTACTATTTTCCTTAAAAATATGATGTCTTCTCCTTTTTCTTTTACTGCTATTGAATAGTTTTTTACTCCTTCTTGCTCGTTTTCTAGTTCTATTAGTTCATGGTAATGTGTTGCAAATAATGTTTTTGCCCCACATTTTTCTGTGTCTGATATGTATTTTGCTACTGCCCAGGCTATTGATAGTCCATCATATGTTGATGTTCCTCTTCCTATTTCATCTAATATTATTAGACTGTTACTTGTTGCGTCTTTTAAGATATTTGCGACCTCCATCATTTCTACCATAAAGGTACTTTCTCCCATACTTAAATCATCTGATGCCCCAACTCTTGTAAATATTTTATCTACTACACCTATTGTAGCTTTTTCTGCTGGTACAAAGCTTCCTATTTGTGCCATTAATGTTATTAGTGCTACTTGTCGCATGTACGTTGATTTTCCTGCCATATTAGGTCCTGTAATTATTGATAGTCTATCACTCGTTTTGTTTAAGTAAGTATCGTTTCCTATAAAGTTTCCTCTTGGTAACATTTTTTCTATTACTGGATGTCTTCCATTGTTTATTATTATTTCTGCTCCATTATTTACTTCTGGCATTGTATAGTTCATGTCTTCTGCAACTGTTGCAAATGCTGTTAGCACATCTAATGTTGCAATTATAGTTGCTGATTTTTGTATTCTATCTATTTGTGCTGCAATTTTATTTCTTACTTCTATAAATAAGTTATATTCTAATTCTACTAACTTTTCTTCTGCTCCTAATATGTCTTCTTCTAATTTTTTTAGTTCTTCTGTTATATATCTTTCTCCTGTTGATAATGTTTGTTTTCTTGTGTAATTTTCTGGCACTAGGTTTAAGTATGATTTTGTGACTTCTATATAATATCCAAATACTTTGTTATAACTAATTCTTAGATTCTTTATTCCTGTTTTTTCTCTTTCTTTTGCTTCTAATTCTACTAACCATTTCTTTCCATTGGTAGTGGCTTCTTTATATTTGTCTACTTCTTCATTATATCCATTTTTAATGATATTTCCTTCTTTTATTACTATTGGTGGGTCATCTACTATCGCTTTTTCTATTAATTCATGGATTTCTTTTACTTCGTCTATATTTTCATATAGATTTTTCAACATCGTGGATTTTGTAGTGCCTAATATCCCCTTTATTTCTGGTAGTTTTCCTAAAGAGTTTTTTAAAGACACCATATCTCTTGCATTTGCACTACCATATGCGATTTTTCCTACAAGTCTTTCTATATCATATACTTTTTTTAGGTTCTCACCTATATCTGATTTTAGAATTAAGTCTTCTTTTAATTCTTTGACTGCTCCAAGTCTATTATGTATTTCTTCTATATCTATTAAGGGATCATTTATCCATCTTCTTAGATGTCTTCCTCCCATTGATGTTAAAGTTCTATCTAATACCCAAAGCAAAGTTCCTTTTTTGCTTTTGTCTTTCATTCTTTCTGTTATTTCTAGGTTTCTTCTTGCTGTAATGTCTAGTGCCATATATCTTGTTGTATTATATATTTTTATTGCATTTATATTTTCTATTTCCATTTTTTGCATTTGTGTTATATATGTAAGTAAAGCATTTACTGCTGATACTAATAATAATTTATCTTTGAACTCTGTTATTTCATTGTCCTTCATATCTAATATTTGATGTTTGCTTTTTATCTTTTCTACATCTATATCAAAATATCTTTCTTCATATTTAGATATGTAACAGTTTTCAAATCTCTGAGAAATTTTAGATATTTCTTCCATTGTAGAACTCATTAAATCATTTGTTACAATTTCTACTGGTGAGTATCTTGCTATTTCATCTAATAATTTTGCAAAATTGTTGGTCTCTTTTATTTGTGTAGCATAAAAATCTCCTGTTGATATATCACATACTGCTAGTCCAAAGAATAAGCCTTGTTTATATATTGACATTATATAATTATTTTTCTTTTCGTCTAATACTGTTTCGTCTAATACTGTTCCTGGAGTAACAATTTTTACTACTCCCCTTTTTACCATTCCTTTGGTGTTTTTAGGGTCTTCTAATTGTTCACATATTGCAACTTTGTATCCTTTTTCTATTAATCTTGCTATATATACATTTGCTGCATGATAAGGTATTCCACACATTGGAGCTCTTTCTTCCATTCCACATTCTTTTCCTGTTAATGTAAGTTCTAATTCTCTTGATACTTCTATTGCATCATCAAAGAACATTTCATAAAAGTCTCCTAATCTATAAAATAAAATACAGTCTTTGTATTCTTCCTTCATATTTAGATAGTGTTGCATCATAGGTGAATATTCTGCCATATGTCATTTCCTCCGTTTCGATTTTTTTCTACATGTTTCGTATTTTATCATACATATTTTATAAATTCAAGATAAATTTTAAAGGTAATAACCACAAAAATAGGCAGACACAACGCCTGCCCTACAATTTAATGTGTAGATTATTTTTAGTATTGAGTTTATACATTACAAATAAGTTAAGTATTGTATTGTAGAAATGTTTTATTATTCTTTGTAAAACCTATTTTCTCTAATCCCTCTTGTACATATTTATTTCTCATAAAATATTTCCATATTGTACCATTTAGATAATTTTCTATCATCACTAGTTCTATTCCTTTATCTATTCCTATGTATTCTTTTGCAAACCATGGTTTTTTATTTTCTAAATTGTATCCATCTTTAAATCCATATTTCCCCCATAACTTAGAAAATGTATTATAATAGTATTCCATTGCTTTTATACTTTCTTTTGGTGTAAATACTATTGAACCTATTGCGCCACATGGTGTTATTGTCCCATCATTTTCTACTTTTAAATTTACATCACATGGTTTTGAGCCAAATCCACAATATCCTTTTGGACCAAGACATGCTGTTAGTCCCCATGAGTTTTCTCCATATGTTTTAAATTTTTCCTTGTTGTCTATACAATATTGCCTATTTGCTTTTGTGGCTTTTATTGAATTTTCAAACCAATTTATAGAGTCTTTGTCTACTATATTTCTAAAGTCTATCCAAGCATGTGAAAATTGATATGTAAATAATGTTCCACAATATGTATATATTATATCTTTTATATTATTATAATTTGCTTTTTTTCTTGTAAAATCATTATACATACTTTTATCAATTGGAAATGTATCAGAACCTACTCCTAAAACATATAGCATTAATTGCTCTGCATATAAATCCCAGTGTCCCCAAAATCCTTTTTCTGGTGTATATCCCATATAAAAATAATTTGTTTCTTTATTTCTATACCATTCCCAGTTTACTCTTTTATATAATATTTCTGCTTTTTTCTTTATTTCTTTTCCAAAGTATTCTCCTGCAGTTATTGCTCCACATATAAAAATGGCTGTATCTATTATGGAGATTTCACAATTCCATTCTCTTTTTCCTGTTTCCATGTTTACAAAATGATAATATATTCCATTTTTTCCTTCTACATTATTTATAAAAGTGTCTAAAGTTCTATTTGCTCTATCATATGCTTTTTCATATTTTATCCATTTATGCTCTACTCCAACAATTAATGCTGCTAACCCATATCCTACTGAGGCAATACTTGCTACATGATTTGCAATTATTGTTTTGTCTCTTGTTAATCCATATCCATTACTATTTTTATTATTATTTGTCTCTTTAATAAAAAATTTATAACTTTTTTTAAGCTCTTTTAATATAAGTTTTTCTCCATGGCATTTCACTAATCTCATATATACAACACCTACTTAACAATATTATATAATACATATATAAGTGTAATCAATGTTAGTTTATGGAAATTATTTTAATTTCTTTGTAATATTTCTTATTTTTACCTAATATACATTAACAAATGAAGTTTATAGTACAAACATTTTGTATATAGTTTATGGAGGTTAATATGGAAAATTCAAATTTATATCAGGATATACAATCTAGAACTGATGGAGATATTTATGTAGGTGTTGTAGGTCCCGTTCGAACTGGTAAATCAACTTTTATAAAACGTTTCATGGATTTATTAGTTATTCCAAATATCGAAAATGAATATAAAAAAGAAAGGGCTAAGGATGAATTACCTCAAAGTGCTGGTGGTAGAACTATTATGACTACAGAGCCAAAGTTTGTTCCTAATGAAGCTGTTCAAATTAATCTTGGTGATAATTTGAAGTTTAAAGCAAGACTTGTTGATTGTGTAGGTTATCTTGTGAATAATGCTATTGGTTACTTAGAAAATGATGTTCCAAGAATGGTAAAAACTCCTTGGTCAGAAGAAGAAATCCCTTTTGAAAGAGCAGCAGAAATAGGTACTAAAAAGGTAATTGATGAACATTCTACTATTGGAATTTTAATTACTACTGATGGAAGTTTTTCTGAGATTCCTAGAGAGGATTACATAGAAGCTGAAGAACGTGTAGTAAATGAATTAAAGGCATTAAATAAACCTTTTGTAATAGTTTTGAATAGTTCAGAACCTAATTCAGAATTTACTATGCAACTTTCTGAAAAACTTGAGGAAAAATATGGCGTTTCTGTATTACCTCTTAATTGTTCAGAATTAAATATTGAAGATGTTAATAATATGTTTAGTAAAATTCTTTATGAATTCCCTATTGAACAAATTAACTTACGCCTTCCAAAATGGGTTAATACTCTTGATGATTCACATTGGTTAAAGCAGTCTCTTTATTCTGATATTAAGAATAGTTTTAGTAATATTAGAGTATTAAAAGAAGTAAAACCTTGTGTTGATAATATTAGTTCTACTGATGTTATAAATAATAGTGTATTACAAGAGATTAATTTAGGTAATGGTAATATAAATATTTCTATTGAATTAAAGGATAATCTATTCTATCAAATTTTAAGTGATATGACAGGTGTAGATATATCTGACGAAGGTGATTTATTCTCTGTTCTTACTTCTTTTGCTAAGACTAAAAAAGAGTATGATAAAATATCTTATGCATTAGAGTCTGCAAAGGCTACAGGTTACGGTATTGTAACACCTGCTATGGAAGATTTAATCTTAGATGAGCCTGAAATGGTTAAACAAGGTTCTAAGTTTGGTGTAAAATTAAAAGCTACCGCTCCAAGTCTTCACATTGTAAAGGCAAATATAGAGACTGAGGTTTCTCCTATTGTAGGTTCTGAAAAACAGTCTGAAGAATTAGTTAATTATTTACTTGCAGAATTTGAGAGTGACCCTCAAAAGATTTGGGAATCTAATATTTTTGGAAAGAATTTACATGAACTTGTAAATGAAGGATTACAAAATAAATTATCTCGTATGCCAGAAGATGCCCAAGGAAAATTACAAGAAACTCTAGAACGTATTGTAAACGAAGGAAGTGGTGGATTAATTTGTATAATACTATAGATGTGAGAAGTTAAATATGAAAATTTTAATAGGGCACGTTGCAACGTGCCCCTACACTTTATTTATAATTTCATTCAACTCTTTAATATCTTTATGGCAGTTCATTAATTTATAATCATCAATAGCTTTATCAAGATATTCTTTCTTTAAAGTCTCTTCTTTTTTATATGCATATAGTATTGCTCTATATCTAAAATATTGTGCTTCATTTCTTATATCTTTATAACTCTTAGTATTAAATAAATCTTCACATTTATCTAATTCATTTTCTATTTTCTCTGTAAGTGTATTTTTATCCTCATGTTCTTCTAGTTTTTGAATTAAAACTCCTATTAGTAATAATTCATAATCTAGTTCTGCTCTTACAAAGTTTTCTTTTTTCATTTCTATAATTTTATTTTCTAATTCTTTACATACTTTTTTAAAGTCTTTTTCTATCTTTATATAAGACCTTGTAATCCATAGATCGTTTACTAAGTTTCTATATGTACTTACATATTGTGAATAATTCTTCTTGTTGTTTTTCCAAATATCATAACATATTTTATACTCTTTTTTACAGTTGTATAAATATAATGCCTTTACATGATTATATAAACATATTATTCTTTTGTTTATTTTGTCTCCACTTTCTTCTACAATTTTGCTTGCAATTTCTAAATATTTTTCGGCTTCTTCATGATTTTTTGATTTTGAACATATATTAATATAATCGCATAATCCTTCAAGTTCTTCATCTATGTCATTTATTTTATGTGCTAAGTTTACTCTTTTTAAATGTATAGATTCTTCGCCTATCTCCCACATTCCACGTACATATATATAGTATTTTAATTCTCTTACTATAGAAACATATTCTTTATTCATTTCTGCCTGTTTTAAGTATTCTAATACTTGTAATACTGTATTCCATTCATCTAATTCATCTAATAACTTTAATTTATCCAAATCATTATAACATTCTCCAATATAAGTGGATAATTCTATATAATAATTCGCTATTTTCTCTAAAAATAATTTATTATTAAATTGCTCTTTTGTCTCATATTGCAATACTAAAGTTTTTATCATATTATTCATATATACACGTGCATTATTCAAAATTATAGTATTTAATAAATCATTTTCATAACATTGTTTTAATGCTTGTTTCCATTCATTATCTGTTATTTGCATTCCACAAATACTTGCAATTAATTTTATTGAAACTGAATAATTAAATTTTGCACAGATTATAATAATTTTCTTAGATAATTGGCTTAGTTTTTCCCATCTTTCTGAAATTATTTTTTCTGCTAGTTCTTCATATTCTTCTAAGTTATAATTTGAATATCTTTTTATTGCGTCATCTAAGGAAACTCCTAATTTATTTTCTTCTATTATTTTCCTTAAAATATATATAGCTGCAAATGGAAATCCTCCTGTTAGTTTATATAGCTTGTTAACAATATCTGGCTCTTTTTCTACAACTAATGTGCTTTGTTCATTTAGTTTTAACATTTGCTCAAATTCGTCTTTTTGTATATAATCATTTGTGCAAAATACCTTAGAATAAAAATATAGTTCATCTTCATAATTTTTAAACGAGTTTGAAGATACTATTATTATTTTAGTATATTGTGCAATTTCTTTTAATATATTTAATGTCTGAATTTCTATATTTTCATTATTAAAATCTAATATTAAAATTGTTTTACTCGATTTTAAAAATTCTAAGCACATATTCTTTTTTATTTTTTCATCTAACCTTTCTTTTTCTAATAATGCAAAACTTGATATTATATTTATAATTTGTTTTATTTGATTTTCATTTTGTTTTATATCTGCCCATAATATATTATCATATATATTTTTGTTTATTACATCACTCATACACGCCATAACTGATTTTGTTTTTCCACTCAGTTTATATCCATATATATATGCAATATTAATTTCTTCTTTTAAAAAGTTATTAATAAATTCTAATAATTTTTGAGGTCTTATTATTGTTGTTAAATCTTGTGGAATTAAATTATTTCTTGTTTTTATTGAACTATTTACTTCTAATACTACTGCATTTGATGCTTGTACATATTCTTTGGTAAAATTTTCTATATATTCCTGATTAACTCCAACTAATTTGCAATATTGTATTACACCTTCTACAAAACTTGTTATATCTTTTGGTACTACACCTGTTAAAAATTTTCTAATACTTACTTCTGAATAATATGTATAGTCTGCTAGTCTGGAATATATAAATATTTTACTTGAATTTTCTCCTTTTACCTTGTTTTCTTTTATTGATAATTTTATTTTATCTATCATTTCAGATAGTAATTTTGCTCTTCTTTCTTTTAATAATTCTTCACTTTTCATAATCTAATTCACCTACTTTACCCTAATATTAATTATAACATTAGTTTTTATGTTTATCAATTTATTATGTAAAATTGATATTTTTTTTATCATTTGTGATATTTTCTTTGTGTCGAAGTCCCATGTCTTTTCTTTTATAATTTAATTATGTAAAGTGTAGCCATGTGGTTTGAATTTTAAACCATTAATAACATTATTCTTATGTATAAGGAGGATTTTTACTATGAAAAATTTTACATTAAATGACCCTACTCAACGGGAACTTATTTCCCATTTACAAACTACAGAAAACTTACTTTCCAGAGTGGCAACAAAACTCTCTGGTAGGCAAAAAACAGCATCCATAACTGCAATGCCTGACTTAGGTATCGCTCATAATGTTACTCGAATGAGAGGTGGTTTCTTTACTGGAGCTCAGTATAGTTGGGATTCAGACGTACCTTTTATTCCAGTAGACTCAACTGTCAATGTCTGTGGTACAGCTGTATTCAGACTATCTAAAAAGATATCTATAAATGATTTTCTTTTTAGAGTAAATGACGTTCTTAAAAATGATTTGTCATATACATGGAATTATACTAATGGAAATCATTTCATAAGTTTGGTTAAGTCTAATGGCGAGTATAACTTTGAGGCTGGCTATTATATAATAGTTCATGCTTCTGCAAATGAATTAAAGAATTTCTTATATCCAAACAGTGGTGTGTGGTATGAAAAGGACATTAAAATTGAGTATGATGATAGCTCTGCAAGATATCTACGATATATCACAGGAGACTCAGCACTTCGCTTCTATAATACTGCTCAAAATTTAATTCAGTTTAATGCTGAAAGAAATCGGTATTTTGTAAAATCAGTATTAGGTAGTGAATTTCTGGGTGAGGAAATCTTGAGTATTCAGCATTATGGTATGCCTAATAATCACTCTGTTTGTATTGGTGCACATTGGGAGCCTACAATGTATACCTTGCTTACAGCTCCTGGAAAACCAATTTTTTTGGTAAATCCTAATAAGGATACTTTTGCAGGTTCTCCACATGGTTTCGGATTATCCTTAGCAAATCCTAAAGTTATATTTGACTGTGACAGTATTACTATAGGTGAAAAGGTCTTTACGTCAGGAAGTATTGATATTGGGACAGACGCTATCAATCGTTGCTCTTCTGGAGATGATAATCTTAATCAATACGTTTCACAAGTTCTTAATGTTTGTCCTGGTAATATTGTCGGTAAATTGTATCAAATCGCTTCTATATCTAAAGACGGAACTAAGATTTGGATATAGCATTAGGAGGAAATTTATGATAACATTAAAATTCATACGACATGCCGAAACAACACTAAACAAATCTGGAATCTTTTGTGGAAGAACAGATTGTGATGTAACATTGGAAGGGTTAGAGCAGGCAAAAAATTTGCTAAAAGATAAAAAAAATTATTTTGATGAAATTTACATTTCTCCATTAAAACGGACAAAACAGACTTTAGATATTATCATTCCTAATAGTAATCCCATTACAGATGAAAGAATAATTGAGGCATCTTTAGGCGAATGGGAAGGTAAAAAGAAATCTAGTGTTAACCATGATTTACTAGCTTTATATAGAGTTGGTAAATATACTCCACCTGGAGCTGAAACACCTGAAGATGTAGACAAAAGAGTTTGTAGTTTTGTAGAAAGTTTATTTTGTAAATACCATAATGATGAAAAAATATTTATAGTTACTCATAATGGAGTGATGAAATCAATAAAAAGAAACTTTGTAAAGAATTATGATAGTATAATGTCTAGGAATTTAGAGACAATTACTATAAGTGATACAGAATTTGTATATTATTTACAAAATAAGCAAACCACAATACCCCAAAACATAATTTAGTGCTTTGGGGTATTTTTATTACATTTTCTTGTTCTGCTTCTAAAGATAATTTCTTCTTTCCTACATGCTACCATTTATAGCTATCCTAATATAAAAATTTGTGTTTGTGGGGATAATAAATTTTTAGGTTAATTTAAAAAAATCGAGTAGAGAATAAATAATTATTTTATTTATTCCCTCTCACACCACC
>CAPZDM010000038.1 GCA_948745425.1 uncultured Clostridia bacterium | reverse complement strand
ATTTTTATTAATTATTTTAAGTATTTTTTCGGTTATTTTTTTATTTTCCTAAAAATACCGAAACTTAAAAAACTTATAATATTGCATTTATTGCCAATTAGTGATATAATGCGACAAAATAAGTTTTGGAGGATGTTATGGCTAAAGGACCAAGATTAAATAATATATCAAGAAAATTGACAACAAGAAATAGTTTAGGGATAGAAGGGGTAGCAACAACGATATCAGCTGAAATATGTCCAATTGTTAATACAGTCACACCTCGACCATTCTATTGGGCTTTTATGATATGGGGATTTTATGATTTTTATAAAAATTGCAAACCTAAAAATAGGAATGCAAATAATGTATATAAATATATAAAGAAACATAACTATTTTTTTGCATTAGCATCAAATATAAATGAAACAGATAAAACAAATGGATTTGCAGGAGCAGATAATACCAAAAAGAGAACCACTGCAAATCAAGAAAAATATAATTATGATGAAAATTATCTTAAAACAACATTAAGTAATATGGTGTATTATTTAGCAGGTCTATATACAATGGGACTAATTACAGATGAAGATACTGAAACGCACAAAAAACACAAATATCCACGTATAACTCTAATAGGAGAAAAATTAGCAAAAGCATTTAATAATGTTATAAATAAAACTGTATATTATCAAAAATATAGATTTGAGACTAGTAATATTCCAAGAGATGTATTAGTTGATTTAGGAAATATAATAAATATTAATCTAGTTGGATTTGACGAAGTTAAGAACATATTAAGAGATATCCTATTTAACAGAAATAGGACAAGAAAACTACTTCAATGTCACAATTATTTAAAATTCATTTTTGAAAATGAAGATATTAAAAACATAAATTCAGCAGAATTTAGAAAAATTCTTTATGACTATTATTCTCCAAAAGGTCAATTCAGAAAACAATATCCAAAAGAGCTAAAAGAAATAGCCAATAGTTGGGAAATTGTAATTGGAAGACAATATTTTACAACAGGATTAGAAATCATATGGAAGTTTATGCTGGAATGTTTAAATGTTGAGAAAACATATGATTTATGGATTAAGGACTGTTTTGAAGAGTCTATATTCCGATTTAATTTAGAAGACAAACTATCATCATTATTAAAATCATGTAATTATAGTTTTGAAGAAAGAGAGTCAATGGTCATAGATGCAAGAAGTCATAAAACAAGTCATGAAAGCAATATTGAAAACGGAATAGGAATTATATTATCTGTATATAACAGATTTGCAGATAGAGAGGACTTCTCAAAAGAAAATACAAACTACTTTAACTATGGATTAGAAAGTAATTCAATATCATTAAATAGTTTTTTCAATCTTGTAAATGATTATAAAGAAAGTTCTATTGCAGACTTTATTAAGTATGTAATGTATAATTATTTATTAGAGCAACATCTAAACACTGCATTTGAAAAAATGATACAAGGAAGAGATGGTTATTATATTGAAAAAATAGATGATAAATATATAAGAAAGGAATACTTTGAACTAGAGTTTCAGGGGATTAGAATGGTTCAATTAACCAATGTTATGAGAGACCTTGATATTTTGGAGGTTTAATAATATGTTTGATAGAAAGATAACTGATGAAATAGAAAAAAGCAAGGGATATAGTATAGCACTATTAACTACTTTTAACTTTGAAATAAATTACTTTGAAAGATGTATCTTAAATACTTTATATGACAATCAAATAAGAAAAGTAGAAATATTCATTGATTCAAATGAACTGGATAAATCTATTCATGAAAGTAAAGATAATAACCTAAATAGAAAATATATAGCTAATCCTATAACAATAAATTCAGCATTTCATCCCAAAGTTATCTTATTATTGGGAGAAGAAAAGGCAAAATTAATAGTTAGTAGTGCAAATATAAAAATATCAGGATATACATTAAATAATGAAATATACAACATATTTGAATATAATAAAGAAAATCAAGAGAATTTAAATTTAATAAATAGTGCAATTCAATTTTTTATTAAACTAAATGAAATGGCTTATTATAAAGATGAAGACATATTTAATTCGATAAAAGAATTCACATATGTGAGAAAGCAAAACGATAACAATGATATAAAATTTATTCAAAACTTAGACATTTCTGTAATAGAGCACTTGACAAATATAATTCAAGAAAAAGTTGAAACAATAGATATTGCAGTTCCATACTACGATAATGAATTACTTGCATACAAAGAGTTAAAAAGGGAATTTAATTGTAATGACATTAATCTTTATATTCAAAATGAGAAAAGTACATTTCCAGTTAAATATAACGAACAAAATAAAATAGTAAATGAAAAACATATAAAACCATATTATGTATTATTAAATAATAACAAAAAGAACTTTTATCATGGTAAAGTGTTTAGATTTAACACATTAAATAAATCATATATTTTATATGGAAGCTCTAATTGTACATTAAGTGCCTTATCTAAAACATATAAAACTGGAGGAAATATTGAATGTAATATTTTAGAGACTGGAAACAAACAAGAATTTAACTACTTTTTTGATAATTTTAAATTAGATTATACTAACAAATTAACATGTAATATACTAGAATATAACTCAAAACCTACAACAAATTACACTTTTAAATATGGAATAGGAAAAGACAATATTGAATTACATTTTAAGTATAAAGACAAAAAAGAAGAACTTAGAATAATGCTAGGTAATCTAGAATTTGAATACGAATATAGTGAGAAAGATTTATTTGTCAGAATACCAGAGAGCATAATGCAACAATTAAATAATATATTCGATTTGACATTTGAGTTCAATGGGAATAAAGAGATTATAAGATGTTGGTTTATTGATATAGACACAATAAATAACTTTAGAAATGTAAATAAAGAAATAACATTTAATGATATCAATATTAATGGAGATATGGAAAAATATCGTAAATATATGGAATTAATTGTTAAAACTATAGCATTAACAAAAGATGAGTATTCCGAACAAATAAAATTAAAAACATTAACATCATATAGAAATGATGATACACAGGAAGATTTAGACGAAGACGAGCTTGACGAAAATTTTATAATTGATAAAGATATTCCAGATGAATATATAAGAAAAAGCAGAGATTTTACAAATGCATATATAAAATCAAAAGTATTTGCCAAAAGGTTCTTTACAGAGTTAAAAAAGAATAGACAAGAAATATCTAATCAATATACTGAAACACAAAATGATAACCAAGAAAAAAAGAAGCCCAGAGCACCTACCTCTGCTGAAAAGAGATTTGGAAGATTTATTAAAAGTAGAATAAAAAGTATGCTAAATAAAGAATATGCAGAAGTAGTTGATTATGAGCATTATAAAAACAGCATAGGTGTAATATTCGATATAATAAATGAATTTAAATATAAAGAAAAAATTGAAGACATATTTAGCAATGAATATATTATAGAAATATCCATAGAATTATTAAAGCGATTACTTGAAAAAGATAATAGAGAAGAAGAAGATAAAGATTCAACAATAATATTAGTGTTAATATATATTTTAAAAAATCATATGACAAATTACTCCATGAAAGAAAGAAATTATAGAGTAGAAGAGGAAAATAAGAAACTATTAAAAATAATTGATGAAAAATATAATTTGAGGGATTCATATAAAAAATATCTTCCTAATGCTGTATATAATATTAATTCACAAGAAGGCTGTATAGATTATTGTTATGCTGAAAATTATATTGAAGGGTTATTTTTATATAAAACCCAAGAACAATTAAAAAAATTGTTAATCAAAGAATATGGAGATAGTATAGAAATTAGAATAGAAAATGAAATTTTATTCATAAATAGTTCTACACATGATATAAAAAAATACATGAACATTAATAAAAATATTATATATGAGATTTTAAATCATTATAATCATTATAATAAATTATTAAATAGGATAGTTATCAAAATAGAAAATTTAAAAAGCGATTATGCACAAAATGCAGATCCTACACATTATCTTATTTATGATATAAACTTAGTACAAAAAAATTATAAAAAGCAAATAAAAAGAAAATCTGGAAATGAAGATAAACCAGAATATAATACATTTATTTTATAATTTCTTAAAGTTATAAAACCAAAAATCCATTACGAGAAAATGCTATATAAATAGCAAAACTCGTAATGGATTTAAAAAACTTCTAGCGATTTGTTATTTCCTCAAGTTTTAAAAGCTCTTCCCATCTTTCATCCACTTCTTTTTGGAAAGCCTCAATCATCCATTCATTTCCAGGTTTAAACATATGCTTAAATCTTCTTTGTGGCTTTAAAAACTCCTCAACAGGCAATTTTTTAGCTGGTTTATAATTAATTTTATACTTACCATCTATAACTTCATACAAAGGCCAATAACATGTATCCACAGCTAATTTATTCATTTTAAGCAAATCATCTGTTGGATATCCCCATCCTCTAGGACATGGAGCAAGAACATTTAAAAAAGCAGGACCTTCTGTATAAATTGCCTTTTCTGATTTCTCATATAAATCTTTAAAATTGTTTATAGGAACAGTCTGAGCAACATAAGGTATATGATGACCAACCATAATCTCTGT
This sequence comes from uncultured Clostridia bacterium, assembly GCA_948745425.1. Lineage (GTDB taxonomy): Bacteria > Bacillota > Clostridia > TANB77 > CAG-508 > CAKPSH01. Next base: position 9,775 of record CAPZDM010000038.1, on the reverse strand, counting down.
TAAATCTTTTCTAGTTTGCATTTTTCCAGGAACAACAGTACCTGCAGGAGTTGTTGTTGTATCAGCAAAACGAGGAGTAGCAGAAGAACGTTGAATACCTGTATTCATGTATGCTCCATTATCATAACATACATAAACCATATCATGACCTCTTTCCATTGCTCCAGATAAACTTTGCAGACCAATATCATAAGTCCCACCATCTCCACCAAATGCAATAAACTTTGTATCTACATCTTCAGGAAGCTTTCCCTGTCTTTTCATAGAGCGATAAGCAGCCTCTGCACCACTCAAAGTTGCAGCAGTACACTCAAACGCAGTATGTATATAAGAATCTGACCAAGCAGTGTATGGATATATAAAAGTTGAAACCTCCATACAACCAGTTGCATTAGCAATCACAGCATGATCTTCATTCTTTAATGCTCGTAAGACCATTCTTGCAACAATAGGTGCACCACAACCAGCACACATTCTATGACCAGACTTAAAACGTGATGGTTTATCAGCAATTATTTCTTTTAAATTATATGCCATTTTAAATTCTCCTTTCTCATTTCTCGGATTTTTCGGAAAAGGGGACGGTTCTCTTTTCCATTTTTTCGGAAAAAGGGACACTCCTCTCCTCATTATTCACTATTTATTATTCATTATTAATTATTCTTACACCTAAATATCTATAAGGATTATCTATATTACCAGTACCAGCAATTTTTTCAAGATCATTATAAACGCTTTCAATATCTTTAGTAGTAGTATCCCTACCACCAATACCATAAACATAATTAACAGTTGGAACAGTTTTATTATTTACATACATTCCAGAAACTACATCCTCAAATAATGCTCCACCAGCACCATTTAGAGAATCAGCCTTATCTAGTACTGCTATAGCCTTAGCATTTGAAAGTGCATTTGCAATTTCGTAAGCAGGGAAAGGTCTAAACACACGAACTTTTAATAAACCAGCTTTAACACCTTTACTTCTTAAATCATCTACTACAGCTTTTGTAGTACCTGCTGTTGAATTCATACAAACTACAACTAACTCAGCATCTTCCATTTTATATTCTTCAAAGAAAGAATATTTTCTACCAGTTAATTTTTCGAAATCTTTAGAAACCTCTAAAATAACTTTTTTAGCATTTCTCATTGCCTCTGCCTGTTGATATTTATGTTCAAACAAATAAGCCTGTAAATCTAAAGGACCAACGGCTATAGGCTCTTTTTTATTTAATAAATAATGATCTGGATTATAACTACCTACGAATTTTTTTGCAAGATCATCCTCTAATAATTCTATATTTTCAATAGAATGTGATGTTATAAAACCATCTTGGCACACCATTAAAGGCAATAAAACATCTTTATGCTCAGCTATTCTATGAGCCATAAGCAAATTATCATATGCCTCCTGATTATTCTCAGAAAAGAGCATAATCCAACCAGCATCTCTTACACCCATTGCATCAGAATGGTCATTATGTATATTTAATGGACCAGAAACAGCACGATTTACCAAAGACATAACAATAGGTAATCTTAAGCTTGATGCAATATATATCATTTCCCACATTAGAGATAAACCATTTGCAGAAGTAGCAGTCATAGCTCTTGCACCTGCTGACTCAGCACCTATACAAGCACTCATAGCACTATGTTCACTCTCAACTGCTATAAATTCGGTATCAACTTGACCATTACTAACAAAAGTTGAAAAATACTGTGGTATCTCTGTAGAAGGAGTTATAGGAAATGCAGCAACAACATCAGGATTAATTTGTTTCATTGCAATAGAAGCAGCTTCATTTCCACTTAATCTTTCTCTTATTGACATTTTCATATCATTCCTTTCTTGTTCAATTTTCCATAATTATTGCTTTAAACGGACAAACCTTAGCGCAAACCCCACAGCCCTTACAATAATCATAATTAAAGTTACCTCTTTTTTGGTCTTTACCTACGGGAATAGCATCATCAGGGCAAACAGGGAAACAAAGTCCACATTGTTTACAATTCTCTGGTATATACTTTGGAGCAACAGAACGCCAATCACCAGTCTTAAACTTAATAGAATTTCCTGCCTCATAAATATTTCCACCAATAGTTAAATCGTTTGCAGAGGTATTCTTATCTATCATATTTTATCACCTTCTTATTTTAAAAATTTTTTTCTAAATTTTCTTGACTTTATCTAATGCCAATTCTAATGCCTTCATATTGCCTTCAATAACCTCAGGTTTTTTTGCAAATTTATGCTTAAAAGAACCCTGCATATCATTTAGAAAATCCTTATCACTCATAATACCTGTAACATGTACAATAGCTGCAAGCATAGGAGTATTTGGAAAATATTTTCCAAGAGTTGACAAAGAAATTTCCCTAGCATCAATAGTATAAACTTCACCTTTATACCCTTTCAAAGTACTCTTTATATAATCATCACTTTTTGTAGTATTAATAACTATTGCTCCATCCTCCTTTAAACCAGAAGTAACATCAACAGATTCAAGAAGAGAATCATCAACTACTACAACATAATCAGGTTCATAAATATTACTATGAATAGTAATAGGTTTTACACTAATACGATTATAAGCAGTAATAGGTGCACCCATTCTCTCTGGACCATATTCAGGGAAACCCTGTATGTACTTTCCAGTATTAAATGCAGCATCTGCAAGTAAAAGTGAGGCTGTTTTTGCACCTTGGCCACCACGACCATGCCATCTAATTTCTATTAAATCTTTCATATAGAAAACTTACCTCCATTTAATAAATATCTACGGATACAGTATATTATTAAAATTATTGTATGTCAAGAAAATTAATAATATACTGACTAGTGTGTGCAATACATAATATATTTAATATACAAAAAAACATTGACTTTTTACAAAATTTACGATATGATAATAAACAATAATTACTACGGAAATAATAATTAAATGTATTCCTAAAAAATAAAAAAATATTAATTAAGGTAAAATTTACGACTTTACAAGGAAGGAATGATATTAAACATGGGAGAAGTTATAGTAATAACCTCAGGAAAAGGTGGAGTAGGAAAAACAACAACAACAGCAAATCTAGGAGCATCTTTAGCTTTAGAAGGAAAAAAAGTAGCATTAGTAGATACTGATATAGGTCTAAGAAACCTAGATGTTGTAATGGGATTAGAAAATAGAATTGTATATGATATAGTTGATGTCGTTGAAGAAAGATGCAAAATGAGACAAGCACTTATCAAAGATAAAAGATTTGAAGAATTATTTTTACTTCCAGCTGCACAAACCAGAGATAAAAGTGCAGTAAATGAAAAGCAAATGAAAGAACTAACGAAAAAATTAAAAGAAGAATTTGACTATATATTAATAGACTGTCCTGCTGGAATAGAACAAGGATTTAAAAATGCCATAGCAGGTGCAGATAGGGCAATAGTAGTAACAACAGCAGAAATATCGTCAATAAGAGATGCAGATAGAATTATAGGATTACTTGAAGCATCAGAAATAAAAAATCCAGAATTAGTAGTAAACAGATTAAGACCTAATATGGTAAAAAAAGGTGAAATGATGGATGTAGAAGACATAGTTGATTTATTATCTATAGACCTTACAGGAGTTGTACCAGATGATGAATACATAATAACTCAAACCAATAAAGGTGAACCAGTAGTATCAAACAAAAAAGCGCCATCAGGAAAAGCATATAGAGAAATCGCAAAAAGAATATTAGGAGAAAACATAGAAGTAAGCATACCGGGTAGAGAAAAAGGTTTTTTAGAAAAATTAAAAAATCTATTTAAACGAAAATAGGAACATTTATAAAAAAACATAAAAATAATGTAGGGGCACCGTTTGGGGGAATACCTATGAGACTAGACACCACTGTGCCCTTTCTTATACAAATATGTAAAATAAGATAAAGGTGGAATTAAGCATGTTTGAAAATATAATAGCCTTCTTTAAAAACACGAAAAAATCAGAAAAAAATACAAATAACTCAAAGGATGCAGCAAAGGAAAGACTTCATCTAGTTCTAATGCAAGATAGAGCCAATGTATCAGCTGATTTTCTTGATTTAATGAGGCAAGAGATAATAGATGTAATAAAAAAATATATAGAAGTAGATGAAAATGAAATAGATGTAAGGCTTACAAATAAGCAAAACGCAGATGGTACAACAGGGGCACCAGCATTATATGCTAATATTCCAATAGTAAACATAAAACAAGACCAAAAAATAAAAGATAAGCAAGAAGAAGTCAATGACCAAAAGAAAGTAATTCAAGAAGTAAAACAAATAATTAATGAAAATAAGCAAGAAGAAAAAGAAGAAGACAAAGAAGAAAAGAAAAAGGAGAAGAAATTAAAAACAAAAGAAAAAACTGAAAAATAAAATTCAAATAGTGAGAGTAAAGAAGATGAAAAATAAATTTGTAAAGAATATAGAGTGGAGCATATTGATATGTTGCATAATATTATTGATAATAGGGATGGTAGCCTTATATTCAGCTACACAAGAAAATGGAAATGCAGACTTAAAAAAGCAAATTGTTTGGGCCATAGTAAGTATACCTGTTATGATAGCCATTATGATTATAGACTATAACACAATAGCTAAAATATCACCAATATTATATATACTATTTATTATAGCATTGATAGGAGTACTATTCACAGAACCAATAAATGGAGCAAAAAGTTGGTTCCAAATAAATGAGTGGGCAACCTTCCAACCAAGTGAATTTGCAAAAATAGTATTTATAATATTTTTCTCATATATTATGGTAAAGCTACAAAATGGAGATAAAAGGGAAACAAATAGATTTTGGAAACTATTAATATCAGTAGGAATATTATTAGTTCCAGTAGCACTTATAATCTTACAACCAGACTATGGTACACTAATGGCATTTTTAGTTTCATATATATTTATGATGTTTGTAGCAGGCATTGACAAAAAATTCATCATAATAGCTACAATAATAGTAATAGTAGCAATACCATTATCATACTTCTATATACTCCCAGAACATGCAAAAACAAGAATAGATGTATTCTTAAATCCAGACTTAGATCCAAGAGGATCAGGATATAATGTAATTCAATCAAAACTTGCCATAGGTTCTGGAAGATTACTAGGAATGGGACTCTTAAAAGGAAATCAAACACAACTAGGATACTTATATCCTAAAACAACAGACTTTATATTTTCAGTAATAGGAGAAGAAATGGGATTTGTAATAGCAATGTTAGTAATCATAGTATATGTAACGCTAATAACAAAATCGATATATGTAGCAAAAACAGCAAAAGACGATTTAGGCTCATATATAGCAATAGGGATATGTGGAATATTCACATTTCACATGTTAGAAAACATAGGAATGACAATGGGGCTATTACCAATAACAGGAGTACCATTACCATTTGTAAGCTATGGAGGAAGTTCATTAATAACAAATTTTATATGTATAGGCCTATTATTAAACATCAGTGCAAGAAGGCAGAAAGCCATATTTATGGACTAGTTATATCTAATAAATGTGAAATATCACCACCTGAACTGTAATAAAATAGGAGGAAAAATGCCATATTTACACAAACTAAAAATAGGAAACATAGAACTAGAAAACAACATAATACTAGCACCAATGGCAGGAATCACAGACCTACCATTCAGAATAATATGTGAAAAATATAATCCAGGGCTAGTATGTACAGAAATGGTAAGTGCCAAAGCACTATACTATAATGATGAAAAAACAAAACTATTATTAAATACACAAAACGAGAAAAGGCCAATATCAATGCAAATATTTGGAAGTGATATAGAATCAATGAAAATTGCCACAAAATACTTAAATGATATTGCAGACATAATAGACATTAATATGGGATGTCCAGCACCAAAAGTAGTAAAAAATGGAGACGGAAGTAAACTACTATTAGACTTAGAGCTAGCAGGTAAAATAGTATCAGAAGTAGTAAAAGAAGCAAAACGACCAGTAACAGTAAAATTCAGAAAAGGATGGGATGAAAAAAGCATAATAGCAGAAGAAGCAGCAAAAATATTTGAGCAAGCGGGAGCATCAGCTATTACAATACATGGAAGAACAAGAGCACAATACTATTCAGGAAATGTTGATTTAGAAATAATAAAAAAAGTAAAAAACTCAGTAAAAATCCCAGTAATAGGAAATGGAGATATAATAGATGGAGAAAGTGCACTAAAAATGTTTGAATACACAGGAGTAGACGGAATTATGATAGGTAGAGCCAGTATAGGAAATCCATATATATTCAAAGAAATAAAGGATTATCTAAATAGTAAAAGCGTACAAAATATAACAAATAAAGAAAAAATAGATACAATACTAGAGCATATTAAACTAGCAGTACAAATAAAAGGAGAAAATATAGGAATAAAAGAAATGAGAAAACATTTATCTGCATACATAAAAGGATTACCCAAAAGTGCAGAAGCAAGAGAAAAAATAAACAAAATTGAAAATAGAGGTGAGCTAGAAGAATATTTAAAAAAATACTTTGAAAATATAGAACCTATAGAAAACTAAATGTAGAAAGGCGAGTATTACTCGTCTATTTTTTGTGCATCTTCTCTTATTCACCAAAAACATAAACAAAACATATTAAAATGTAAGGAGGAAGATATAATGAAAAACAAAAAATTAATATTAATTTACATATGTATTTTTATTTTTTTAATAATAATTTCATTTTTTTATTATAAAAAGCAAAAAACTGGAAACAATATAAGTAAATCAATTACAGATTATAAACAATATATTTTAAATATTAGTTCATATGAAGCAACAATAGAAGTAGAAGTAATCAGCAATAAAAACACTAACAAATATATAATAAAGCAATGGTACAAAAGTCCAAATCTTTTTAAGCAAGAAGTTCAAGCCCCTGAAAATATAAAAGGACTCACAACATTATATGATGGTTCAAATTTAAAAATACAAAATTCTAGATTAGACTTAGCTAAAATTTATAATAATTACAATTGTTTATCAGACAATATATTAAGCTTAAGTAGTTTTATAGAAAATTGCAAAGAAAATGGTTTAGAATGCACAGAAACAGAAAATGAAATAATAATAGAAGTAACAAATAGAAAAAAATATGCTTGGTGTAAAAGGCTTAGTATAAATAAAACAACAGGTATGCCAACAAAAATGGAAATAACAGATGAGAACAAAAAAACTTTGGTTTACATATTATATAATGAGATAACAATTAATAGTACAAACAACGAAGAAATAATGTAAGAAAAAGTCTAATTTTTTCTATCATACAAAGCAGCTAATATTAAGATATAAGGACAAAAGGTGGAAAACTTGCTATTTCGTGAAAAATTTACGAAGTAAATTTTACTCGAGGTGTATCGTGAAAAATTTACGAAGTAAATTTTACTCGAGGTGTGTTAAAAGCAAATTTTACACGGATTAATATTATAGAAAATAAAAATTTTCTATAATATTAATCCAAAATGTAATATCAGGAGTGAGAAATAATGGTAGTTAAAAGAGGAGATATGTTTTACGCAGATTTAAGTCCAGTTATAGGTTCAGAACAAGGTGGAGTTAGACCAGTACTAATAATTCAAAACGATACAGGAAACAAATATAGTCCAACAGTAATAGCAGCAGCAATTACATCACAAATTGGAAAAAACAAATTACCAACACATATAGAAATAAGCTCTCGGTAATAGTGGCTTAAAAGCAGACTCTGTTATACTGACAGAACAAATTAGAACAATAGACAAAAGTAGATTAAAAGAAAAAATAGGTCATATAGATGATAGTAATGTAATTAATAGAATAAACAACGCCTTAGGAGTGAGCTTTGGATTAGAATAATAAAAAAAGTGGAATTTATTCCACTTTTTTAAAATCAACACTTTAATTTTTTAAGAACCTTCACTTCTTTATATAGATTATCAATCAGTTCAAGCTTATTATCTATAGCTCTTCTGTAATCCTCTAATACTTCTTGATAATTATCAAAACTTTCATTATGAGCAAAAAGCATTTTCATACCATTTTCGTAATATTCTTTAGCCTTTGGAGACTTCTTTTTATCTCTTTTAATATCAAATTCGGCAATCTGAATAAGTCTACTCAATTCATTTTTTAAATGACTAACATATTCTTTAGTTGAAGATATTTCATATAAAGTATCATCTATAACAACTTTAAACAAAGCATTTAGCACCTTTTTATTAACTTTACCACGATCAGAATAAGATAATACATCCAAAGCTACAACTTGAGAAGGAGGTATAGATTCTTGTATCAAATCCTTCAAGGTATCGGAAATATTAACATGTGTTGTATAATGTCTTTTAGTAACCAAGGCATCATAAACATCTGCCACATGTATAATTTGTGAGGCATAAGGAATCTCATTTCCAGAAACACCATTTGGATAACCAGAACCATCAAGACACTCATGATGATACAAAGTACCTTCAGCAAATAATTTTAATTTTGGATCTTTCATACATAAATTATAACCAAATACAGTATGTTTCTTCATGGTAGTATACTCTTCATCAGTCAATTTTCCATCTTTAAACAGAATATTATGTGGAATAAAAATCTTACCAATATCATGTAAATATGCACACATAGTGGCATATAGTATAAATTCCTTCTTGCAACCCAAATATTCACAGATACGGCAAGTCAAATTTGCGACATTTTCACAATGTCTTTTAGTAAGATGATCTAAATTATCAAGTAATGCTAACTGATATCTCATAGTTTGATTAAGATTATATTGAGCAAGATTCATGGGATTATAAAAATCAAATTTATAATTAGTTAACATTTTAATTTCATCCTTTCTAAAGGCAAAACCTTATTTTGTAGGATAATTGACAAAACAAATTATTGCCCCAAAATTATCCTATATATAAGAAAAGTTACTTTGCCATCTTTTCTTTTGACTATTTAAGATTTCCTAATGTAAATTAGGGAATCTTAAAGGCATTAACGATTATAGCCTATTATATAAAAAAGGATAACATTAAAACAAGAAAAAATCAAGAGAAACTTAAGCGAATTATATCTCGACTAAAAAGCTAGACATTGCTATAATAGGGATACCAAAGTATAATAAATATAAAGAAAAAACAAGAGACTAGACACTTGGGTAAAATTTATATTATACCCCTAAGAAAACATATAAAATGTAACAAAAATGAAACCTAAACTTAACAAACAAATAATAAAACATAAAAACAAGAAAATCCGTAAACAAAAACGGATTTTTTTGTCATATATAGGAAAAAGAAGTATTTAAAAAATGTTTATCTATAGGTATAATTGCATTATAAACCTAAAATAAATATATACAAAGTAGAAGGGAGAAAAAATGAAAATATTTAGGAAAGATAAAAACGCTGAAACCATTGGTACTGTAACACACACACACACACACACACACACACACAGGTATAATCTAAATGATACAAATATAGACTATGAACGAAATAATAAGATAAAAAGGACATATATAATTATTCCCTTAATATTTATTTTAATTGGAATAATTGTAATCATGTGCGTTTTATTAGCAAACATTGCTCGTCCATATAATGAATTTAAACTATCACAAATCCCGATAATTACTTCAAACAGCAAAAAAATTCTAGCAAGTGAAACCACAGCACAACATATATGTAGCAATTATTATGTATCAAAATATGATAAAACAAACCATTGGAACGAATG
>CAPZDM010000037.1 GCA_948745425.1 uncultured Clostridia bacterium | reverse complement strand
TAGAGCTTAAAAATATTGAAATCTATGGGATTCCCCAGCGAAAAAAACTCATACTCAAAGTTTGTTAGATTTGCAAAATACAAGAAAATGTGGTATTATTAACATAATGACGTTAAATTACGTTAATTAGCAACCGTTAAAAATTTATCAAAAGGAGGAATGAACAATGAAACGGTATGGAAAAATTGTGCTTGAGGCAGAGAAAGGTATAACCTTTGAGGTCTCAGAGGGAACAGATGGAGAGTTAGTCATCAGAGCGTTAAACATTGCTACAGCCAATGTCTACTCTACAAACTATGCAAATCCAGTGGTTCCAGAAGGATATAAGCATGTCTGTGGAGAATGGAACAATGGATTTGTAATTGAAAGATGTTCTGATGGAAGTCAGTTTGTATGGATTCCTGTTGGAAGTTTCGATTCTAATGGAACACTTGACGGAGAACATTTTACGGAGAAATTCGGCAGACGAAATTACATGAACGATGAATTTTCGGATGATGAATTCAATGAAGCTTTAAATGGTGAACTGCTTGAACAACTTGAAAGTGTCAAAAAATATGGGGGATTTTATATTTCTCGTTATAACATTTCCGAGAGTTCAGAAGGAAAACCACAGTCGGTAAAAGGAGTTATGCCGTGGGTAAACATCAATTTTGATGATGCCAAGAAGGTAGCATCCACTATTGAAGACAATGAAGCAGTTAAAAGTCATCTGACTTTTGGTGCAGAATATGATTCGATATTGGAATGGTTTATCAAAACGGAAGTTAAAACTCTTGCTGAAATCGCAGAGGACTCTACCGAATGGGGCAATCATTGGAATACAGAGAATTCTCCAAAGAAAGTAGTTGAAACAGGGAGCAGAGAAGAATGGTGTGCTAATAACATCTACGACTTTGCAGGTAATGTGGACGAATGGACACAAGAACAGAACGAAAGTTCGTATCGTGTTATCCGTGGTGGCGATTACGGTGATGATGGGGACGATTATCCTGTCGCCTATCGCGATTGCAACCTTCCTAATAACCTCTATAACAACACTGGTTTTCGTGCCACGCTTTGTATTAAGTAGCACTGACCACTGTAAAATTGCTTTAATTGTATCCAAGCACAGACAAAGGGAGAGAACTTTGAGATTTCAGAGTTCCTCTTTCTTTTTTATATATTTTTAATAGGAGTTGATATAAGTTGGAAAAGAACAAAGATAATCGATTGGTAATTATAGTAAAGATAGAAAAGTATATAGAGTATATGCTTATAATCTTACTCAAACTTCCAAGAACAGAGAAATTTAGTATAGGAACAGAAGTAAAAACAAGTATGTATGAAATGCTAAAAAATATTCTTTTAGCAAGTAAAATAGATAAAAATAAAAGACTACAAATTTATAATATTGTTGATAGTAATATATATTATCAAAGAATTTGTATAAGAATCATGTATAATCAAAAATGGATAGATGAAAAGAAATATAGGTATAGCAATGAATTACTAGCTGAAATTGGAAAAATTTTAGGAGGACTTATTAAATCACTAGAGGTGAAAAAATATGCCCAAAACAATTAAAAATGTATATGAAATAGCAGTATCATTTGAAGAATTACTAAATGCACATAAAAAAGCACGATGTGGAAAACGAGAAAAGAAAAAGATAATTCTATTTGAATTAAAACTAGAACAAGAATTATTAGAATTAGAGAAACAATTAAAAAATGGAACTTATAAGCATGGTGATTATACAAAATTTAAAATATATGAGCCAAAAGAAAGAATAATCATGTCATCAGAATATAGAGATAGAGTAGTACATAGATGGTATGTTGAAAAGTTCATAAAGCCATATTTTGTGCCACAATTTATTAGCACATCATATGCAGGAATAGAAGGAAGAGGCATGCATAAAGCATCTAAAGATGTACAAAAAGCAATGAGAAGTGCCAAATCTAAATGGAAGAATTATTACATATTAAAAATGGATGTTACAAAATATTTTCAAAATATAGATAAAAGAATACTTTGGGAAATATTAAAAAGGAAAATGAAGGATAGAAAATTACTGTGGTTAACTAGAGAGATTTTACTATCTACAGAAGGTATGGTAGGATTACCTCTAGGTAATTATACATCTCAAATGTTTGCTAATATATATTTAAATGAATTAGATGAGTATGTTAAACACAAATTAAAATGCAAATATTATTACAGATATATGGATGATATGGTTATAATGTGTAAGAATAAAGAAATTGCAAAAGATATTTTAAATAATGTAACAAAATTTTTAAAAGAAAATTTAAAGCTAACTCTAAACTCAAAAACAAGAATTTTTAAAGATATACAGGGAGTTAATTTCTGTGGATATAAGATTAATGAAAAAAGACTAAAAATAAGGCATACAAGTAAATGTAGAATGAAAAGAAAGCTAAAAAGATATACAAGACAATTGAAAGAAGGCAAAATAACATTACCTGAAATACAAAGAAGTATAGCAGGTTGGCTAGGCTATGTTAAACATGCAGATTCTTATAATTTAAGAAAAAGTATGTTTTATATAGAGGGATAGACTTAAAAAAGGCAGTCGTATCGTGTTATCCGTGGTGGCAATTACAATAATAATGGAAACAATTATCCTGTCGCCTATCGCAATTACAACAATCCTAATAACAACTATAACAACACTGGTTTTCGTGCCACGCTCTAATATGAAGTCAGATTATATATTTTATGGAATATATACAGTACAAATATTAGATATTAAAGGAAGTCTATTCCTTCTTAAAAGTAATTTTAAGTAAATATGAATTATAAGAGTATATGTATTAGTAGATTTAAAAATCGAATATATGTATACTCTTTCTATTTTTTAGTACTACTAATCCAATTTTCAAATTCTTTAGCTGAAATTTCTTTGTTAAGATATTTTGCTTTCATAATAGCACCTTCTTCTTTGTATTTTTTAAATCTTTGAATTGATTTATCTGTACCATAATGTGAAACAGAACTAGCTAATGATATATATCTTTTTCTATACATATCTAATAAGTTATCTTCTTTTAGGGATTTTTTATAAGTAAGCTCTTTACCAATCTGTCTACAAGTTTTACCAGTATCTTCAAATTCTTCATTACAATATTTTGTCTCTTTTAAATTTGAAGGAAAAAAGTAAGAACCACAGTTTTGACATTTTCTTATGATATGGCGTTCTTTAGCCATAAACTCCCTAAATTCAAGTGATAATATACTATATATATCATCGCTACGAAATGCATAAGGAACATTATGAGAGTATAGGTTAATGCCTGCAAATAAAAAATGTATAAAATCAAAATCTAAACGTACATCATCTATACCACCTATAAACATACTTTTAGAATTTAAATTACTATTTTCATTACTTTGTTCATTATTTTTTTCACTACTATCTTCGTAGTCATCTTCTTCATCCTCATCACTACGAATAAAATCTTCATTATAAGGGAGACCTAAAAGTTTTAAAAAAGTGTGCTTTTTGTAAAGAAACATACTCTGTTCTTCATGTGCTATATCATCAAGTTCTTTAAGAAATTCTTTTCCTCCTAAATTTATTCTTGCAAGATAATCTCTAATTTTCTTTTTAGGATATTTTTCATAATAAAGTGTATTAAAGCAAAAATGATAAATAAAACTTTTACATTCATCTATATCTTCAAAATCAGTGTTTAAAAACATTAAAAGTAAAGTTCCTATATCTAAAATTGAACATTGAGCACGTTTATCAGAAAAAATTCTATTTCCATCAAAACTCATGCTTTGAAAAAGAAAAAATTCTAAGTTTTTTTCTCTGTCATAAGCTAACCCATATGTCATAAAAATCACCTCGCATCAAACAACCTATAATCTAAAAAAATTTTTTTGAGATTGTATAGTGTTAATTTTTCTAGTCAAAAACTATAATAAATTCAACAATCGTTTGACATTATTGTATTACAAAGTATAGTAAATGTCAAAAAATACCAGTACATTGACAATTGAATAACAAGTTACAAGCACAAATAATGAAACTTTCGTCTGGCTAACGTGATGTAAAGGGGCGACTCGACTTTTGGTGGAGATGAGGGCAAATCTCATATGGGATAAAATCCACTTGTAGCTTTTGTAATAAGGACAAAGGATAGAGCAATATAATTTATAAATGGAAGTGGAGGTGAATATTCTGGAAAAGAAAGATATAAACAAAAAAGCAAAAGATAAATTACCATTTGCAGTATTTATATGTCCTAAAGCTCAAAATGAAGAAATGTCTGACTATAAACAGATATTCACCGATATTATTTCAGACAGGATAAAAGAAAAGTACAAATAAGAACAAAATTTCGCAAAAGTGTTGAAAAGTGATTGTAAATATGATATAAATAGAAGAAATAAAAATATTTTAAATTATCTAGAAATACTAGACAATTTAAAATAGAAAAGAGGTAATAATGAAAGAAAGTAATGAATTAAAATTATTTGAAGATAAAAAGATTCGAGCAAAATGGGATGATGAACAAGAAAAATGGTATTTTTCTGTTGTTGATATAGTGTCAGCATTAATTGATAATGATTATCAGTCAAGTAGAAAATACTGGAAAACATTAAAAATGAGGCTAAATAAAGAAGGTAGTGAGTTGGTAACAAATTGTTACCAACTGAAAATGGAATCGTCTGATGGAAAATATTATAATACTGATGTAATGGATATAAAACAAATTTTAAGGTTGATTCAATCAGTACCATCTAAAAAAGCAGAGCCTTTCAAATTATGGTTGGCACAAGTTGGAAAGGAAAGAATAGATGAAGCATATGATCCAGAAATAGCAATAAATAGAGCATTAGATATATACAGAAAAAAAGGATACTCAGAAGAATGGATAAATCAAAGATTAAAAACAATTGATATTAGAAAAGAATTCACTGATGAATTAAAAGAAAAGGGAATAGATTCAGGCAAAGATTTTGCAATACTAACAAATATCTTAACACAAGCTTGGAGTGGATACTCAGTAAAAGAATACAAAAATTTAAAAGGATTAAAAAAGGAAAATTTACGTGATAATATGACTAATATGGAACTTGTTTTAAATATGTTAGCAGAAACATCTTCTACAGAGATATCTAAAAGTAAAACTACAAAAGGATTTAAAGAAGCAGAAGATTCTGTTAGAGAAGGTGGTAACATTGCAAGAGTTGCAAGAGAACAACTAGAAAGAAAAACAGGGAAAAAAATTGTATCAGCTAAAAATGCTAAAGAAATAAGAAAATTAAATTCTGGAGAAGAATAAAAAACACTACCTATGGCACATTCGTACTTTCAGTAGTTCAATAAAATAATAACAAAAAATTAAACAAAAGTAAATAGTTAAAATAAAAGTTCTAAAATTTCAAGCAGAGTCTTGAAACTTTAGAACTTTTGACGTATAATAGCAACAATAAAGTATACTATAAAAGAAAATGTTATTGATACACAAAAATGGAGGTAATCATGAAAAAGTCTAATGAACAAAAAAGAGTTGTAATTTATTGTAGAGAAAGTAGAGATGACTATGGCGAAAACTATGAAAGAATAGAAACACAAAGAGACTTGCTTATAAAATATTGCCAAGGTCATGGTTATACAAATATTGTAGATATTATAATGGATGATGATAAAAGTGGAACAGACTTTAGTAGATTTGATGACATAAGAAATAGAGCAAAAAACAAAGAAATAGATGTAATAATTTTTAAAAACTCTGCAAGACTTGGAAGAAATCAAAAAGAAGCATTAGACTTTGTAGAATATTTGGAAGAACAAGGTGTAGAAATAATATTTGAAGATGAACAATACAATGAAGAAATGTTTGGACTATATGCATGGTTTAACGAAAGAAGGGCAAGAGATGACAGTAAAAATATAAGAAGAAATTTAAGGCATAAAATTGAGGAGGGGGATTTACTTGTTAAGGCAATATATGGATACGATAAAGATGGAAAACAATTAGTAGTAAATTCAGAAACAGCACCAGTAGTACAGGAAATTTTTGAACTATATTCTAAAAGTTGGGGTTATCAGAAAATAGCAACACATTTAAATAAAAAGGGAATTCCAACACCATCTCAGTCAAGAAATTTTACAAATGCAAAGCAAACAGCGAATTGGAAAGCACAGCATATTGTAAGAATATTAGATGATAGAAGATATATTGGAGATTATGTAGGAGGACATACAGAAAAAATAAGCTTTAAATCTAAAAAAACAAGAGTAAAAGCACAAGAAGAATGGACTATAATAGAGAATCATCATAAAGCGATAATAGAAAAAGAATTATTTGAAAAAGTACAAAAAATTAGAGCAAAGCGAAAAAAAGAAAGTAATAAGTATAACAATGGTTTTAAATTTGTAGATACAGAAAACAACTTATATTCAGGACTTTTATATTGTGGAAGATGTGGAACTTTAATGTATAAAAGGAAAGGAACGAGTGGCACAAGAAAAAGACCAGATAGTTATATATGCAAGAAGTATAGTAATGAAGGTGCTATAAAGGATGACATAAGAGAAAACTATGGTTGTACACCACATAGAATTAAAATAGAGTATTTAGACCAAATAGTAAATGCATATATAGAGAATTTAATAAGTAATCCAGAGTTTAAAAGTTTTGTAATGGATAACGTAAAAGCAATTAGCACAAATAAAGTTACATTAGAAAATGACTTGACAAAATTGAGACAAGCTCTAGATAAGTTACAAAAACAATATAAGCAAATTTATGAAGATAAACTAAATGATTTAATACCAGAATTTTTATTCAAAGATAAAAAACAAGAGTTAGATAAAAAAATTGAAAAGGAAGAAGAAAGAATAAAGGAAACAGAAACTAGATTAAATAGCTTAAATAAGTTAGAAGATAAAGAAGAATTAATATTTAAGGCATTAGAAGATATAAAGAAAAACGGATTAAGAAAAGAGGAACTTTCAAGATTATTTGATAAGATTGTAGTATTTGATAAAAACGAAATAACAAAAGAAGAAAAAGACTTGCATAACCTAAATGATATGATGTATAATGAATTGTACGAAAATGGAGGTCTAACATTCCAGTTGAAATTTATGTATCCACAAACTATCACAAACAGGAGGATGTGATATAGGCAAAAGACCTATTGATTTACATTTAAAAGCTTTTAGAGAACTAGGTGTGCAGGTTAGTATGGAAAATGAAGATATAGAATGTATAGCAGAAGAAATGAAACCAGCTGAAATAACTTTAGACTTTCCAAGTGTTGGAGCTACTGAAAACATAATGTTAGCATCAGTTTTTGTAGACGGAGTTACAAAAATTAGAAATGCAGCAAAAGAACCAGAAATAGAAGACTTACAAAACATGTTAAACAAAATGGGGGCAAATATAAAAGGTGCAGGAAGTAGTACTATAGAAATTACAGGAGTAAAACATTTAGAAAATATAAGTTATAGGGTAATGCCAGATAGAATAGAGGCAGGAACTCTATTATGTGCTGTTGCAGCAAATGGACGGAGATATAAAACTAGCAAATGCTGAACCTAAGCATATGGAAAAAACATTAGATAAACTAAAAGAATGTGGTTGTGGTATTAGCATAGAAAAAGACCAAATATCTCTAAAAGCACCAAACAAACTTAAAACTGTAGATATAGAAACAGAGCCATATCCAGGTTTTCCAACAGATATGCAATCAATATTTGTTGCCACTTTAATAAAAGCAGAAGGAACATCCTATATGAAGGAAAACATTTTTGAAAACAGGTACAAATATGTTTCTGAACTTAAGAAAATGGGAGTAGATATAGTACAAGAAGATAGGAAAATAAGTATAACGGGGCAAGAGAAAATAAAAGCAACTAATTTAGAAGCAATGGACTTAAGAGGAGGAGCAGCTTTAGTCATTGCTGCATTACAAGCAAAAGGTATTACAGAAATTTCAAACATACAATATATATTAAGAGGATATGAAAGTTTAGACAAAAAACTACAAAAATTAGGAGCAAAAATAGTAATTGAAGAAGGTGAATAAATGCGAAAAAAATCCAGAGAAAAACAAAGAAATAGTTCTAACAGAAATCCTAGACTAGAAAAACAAAAAAGAATGAAGAAATATAGAATTATTAAGTTCATTTTAAAGCTTTTAATATTTATGGCATTATTAACAGGTTTAATTGTATATGGATTTACATCACCAATATTTAATATTACGGAAATTAAGATATTAGGAAACGAAAAATTTGAAGAAGAAGAATATTTAAACTTATTTAATTTAAATATAGGTGATAACATATTTAACTTTAGAAAATCAACAGTTATTTCAAATATTAAAAACAATGCTTATGTAGAAAGTGTTAAAATAAAGAGAAAATTACCAACTAAAGTAGAAATAACTATTGAGGAAAGGATAGCAACATATTTAATTTCTTTGGATGAAAATGAATTTGCATATATAAATAATCAAGGATATATCTTAGAAAAATCACAAGAAAAACTACCTTTAACTATAATAAAAGGAATTTCAACAGAAATAGAGAAAATAGTAGAAGGTAATAGATTAGAAAATGAAGACCTAGAAAAATTACAAAATGTAATACAAATAAAAGATTCAATGAAAAATATAGAAATAACTAAAGAATTAAGCCAAATAGATATTACTAATAAATTTAATTATATTTTAACTTTTGAAAAAGAAGCAAAAGAAGTACAATTAGGAAATATGAGTGATTTAAGTAGTAAAATGTTATATATGAAATATGTATTAGAACAAGAAGAAGGTGTACCAGGAACTATATACTTAAATCAGGAACAGGTCTATTTCTCTCCAAAATAAAAAATAATATTTATATTGTAGGGCACCGTTTTGGGAAATACTATAGACTCGTGACACCACTGTGCCCATAACACAATAGAAAGGAATGATATATAATATGAACAAAAAACAAATAGCAATTACATTAGGACTAATGTGTGTATTATTAACAAGTGGAATAATAGTTCAAATAAATACAATAAAAAAGAATTCTATTTCAAACAATATAAAAACTTCTAATAATGATTTAAGAGATGAGGTATTAAAATGGAAAGAAAGATATGAAAGAACATATATGGAACTACAAGAATCTGAGAATAAACTTGAACAGGTAAGGCAAGAAGCGAGTAAAGACAATAACTCATTTGTAGAAATGGAACAAGAATTAAAATCTATGAATTCATTATTAGGATTAACAGATTTAACAGGAGAAGGCATAATAATTACAGTAGCAGATAATGAAAATGCGAGTATAAAAGATGGAGATTTATTAAAAGATGAATTAGTACATAATCTTGATATAATAGAATTAGTTAATGAGTTAAAAAATACAGGAGCAGAAGCAATTTCAATAAATGGACAAAGAGTAATATCTACAACTGCAATTGATTGTGTAGGAGCTGTTATAACAGTTAATGGAGTAAAAATAAATTCGCCTTTCACAATATCAGCAATAGGAAATAAAGAAAGACTAAATGGAATAACAAGACCAGGGGCATATATAGAATTCATGGAGGAATATGGAATAACAGTAGAAGTAAAAAAATCATCAGAAGTTACAATTCCAAAATATAATAAGGTAATGAATGCAAAATACATGTCAATAAAAAAATAAAACGAAAGGATGAAACTTTTATATGAATGATAAGAAAAAAATATTTAAAATAGATAAAAGCAAATTACCAGTTTCTATAACAATAGGTATTATGTGTTTTATTATTGTTTATATAATGTGTATTCAATTTAAAACAGCTGGTAGTATTGAAGAATCAAATATTGAAACCATGAGAGAAAATGAATTAAGAGAAGCATTAGCAAATTGGAAACAAGAATATGAAGATGTAAATAAAGAATTACAGAGTAGCAAAAACAAAATAAAAGAATATCAAGATAAAATTACATCAAATGATGAAGCAGGTGAATTATTAGAAGATGAATATAAAAATGCAAAAATGCTATTGGGGCTTACAGATGTACAAGGTACAGGAATCATAATAACTTTAATAGACAATAGTGAAGCAAAATTTACATCTGAAAAATTAATGGATTTAATAAATGAACTAAATTCAGCTGGAGCAGAAGCCATATCAATAAACAATCAAAGAATAGTATCAATGACAGATATAGTTGATGTTGGTGATTTTATTATGATAAATGGAAAGAGGTTAACATCACCTTATACTGTAAAAGCAATAGGAGATTCAACATACTTACAAAGTGCATTAAGTATAAAAAATGGATATTTAGATAAACACAAAACAGATGGATATACAATATCAATAATTACAGATAATAATGTTATTATAAATAAATATGAAGGGGAAATGACATTAAATTACGTAAAATAAGAAAGGGTTGGTAAAATTGATAGTAATAGCTATAATTCTAGGATGTTTAATAGGAGTAATATTAGGAGTGAATGCTCCAATAATTTCATATACATATTCAAAATATTTAGCAATAGCAATTGTTGCTGCATTAGACTCAATATTTGGAGGAATATCTTCAACATTAAAGGGAAACTTTGACTTCAAAGTTTTTGTATCAGGATTTTTTGGAAATGCAATATTATCAATGCTACTAACATATTTAGGAGATAGGCTAAATGTAGATATATATTTAGCAGCAATAGTAGTATTTGTAAACAGAATGTTCTTAAACCTAACAATAATAAGAAAATATTATATTGATAAAATATGGCCAAAGACAAAAGAAGATAAAAATATAGATTAGAATTCCAGAACTAAGTAATATCAACACACACCGATTTTATTACAAAAATGTTGCAAAAATATTACAAAAATATTACGATATTCTATTGACTTTTTACTAAAAATATTATATTCTTTAAAACATAGAAAATATATAAAATTGGAGGAGAAAAAATTGGCAATAGGTGATATAATTGTCGGTTTAGATATAGGGACTTCAAAGGTATCCGCTATTGTTGGGGAAGTTAATAACTTTAACCAGATAGAAATAATTTCTTCTATTAAAACAAAATGTAGAGGAATTAGAAAAGGTAAAATTATTGACGAAGATGAAGTTGCAGAATCGATAGCCAAGACAATTCAAGATGCAGAAGAAGAAGCCAATTTAAAGATAAACTCTGCTTATGTCACAGTTCCAGGAAAATACATAACAATAGTACAAAACTCAGCAACTAAGGAAGTAAAAGACAAATATGCAGGAATATCAATTAAAGACGTTGGTGCAAGTATGATGTTAGTAAAAGATATAGAAGTACCAGAAGGAAAGACTATTATAGATGTAGTACCTGAATGTTTTAGACTAGACAATGGAGAAGAAGTTCAAGATCCTATAGGAGCATTTGGTAGTAGTCTTACTGTACAAGCACAGGTAATATTATTAGATAAAGAATATCTAAAAAAATTATCTTCTATATTTAGAAAAGCAGGAATAGAAAAAATAGATGGACTAGTCCCAATTACTCTTGCCGAAAGAAATCTAGTGTTAGACAGAAATGAATTAAATGACAATATTATGTTATTAGACATAGGAGCTGGAAATGTAGATATTGGAGTATTTGAAGGAAACAAATTTGTATATACGAATACAATTCCAGTTGGAGGAGACACAATAACAAAAGACATATCTTTAGTATTAAATATCAGTGAAGAAGAAGCAGATAAATTGAAAAGACAATATGGACTTGCTCTAAGATCATTTATAGACAATGATAACGAAATTTTCCTAAGTACATATACAGGGGATGCTAAAACTAGAACAATAAAAAGTTCAGAGTTAATAGAAATTATTGAGGCAAGAATCGAAGAAATATTTGCCTTAGTTAATAAAGATATAATGCTTCAAGGAATAAAACCTAGAATAAACAATGTTGTATTAACAGGACAAGGTATCACCAATATTAATAAAAGTGATGTAGCAGGTAAAATTATTTTAAATATTCCTGTAAAGATTTCAACAGGAAGGCTTGTAAGTACAATTAGACCAAGTTATAGAACAGCATATGCACTAGTTAGATATATTGCATCAAAGCCATTTGCAAAATCAGTTTCTAGTTCAATAGATACATCAAAAGAAGAAAATGTTTTAAAAATGGTTTTTGAAAGAATGAAAGAATTCTTTTATAGTTAATTTGAGGAGGAATAATAATGTTAGAATATAATGATGAAGATTTAAACAGAGTAAATGAAGGAACTGCAATAATTAAAGTAATTGGTGTTGGTGGTGGAGGAAACAATGCTGTTAACAGAATGATTGATGCAGGAATAAAAGGAGTAGAATTCATAGCAGTAAATACAGACAAGCAAGCACTACAAATTTCAAAAGCTGGAACTAGAATTCAAATAGGAGAAAAAATAACAAGAGGATTAGGAGCAGGAGCAGACCCTAATGTTGGAACTCAATCAGCAGAAGAAAGCAAATCAGAAATAGCAGAAGCACTACGTGGAGCAGACATGGTATTTGTTACAGCTGGAATGGGAGGAGGAACAGGAACAGGAGCAGCACCAACAGTTGCAGCATGTGCAAAAGAAATGGGAATATTAACAATAGGAGTTGTTACAAAACCATTCACATTTGAAGGAAAGAAAAGACTTGCTCAAGCAGAACGTGGAATAGAAAGTTTAAAAGGAAAAGTAGATACATTAGTAGTAATACCAAACGATAAATTATTACAAATAATAGATAGAAAAACATCAATAATAGATGCATTTAGAATGGCAGATGATGTATTAAGACAAGGTGTACAAGGTATATCAGACTTAATAGCAAACCCAGGACTTGTAAACTTAGACTTTGCAGATGTTAAAACAATAATGTTAAATACAGGAATGGCACACATGGGAATAGGTAAAGCCTCAGGAGAAAACAGAGCAGAAGATGCAGCAAAACAAGCTATACAAAGTCCATTACTAGAAACATCAATAGAAGGAGCAAGAGGAGTAATCATAAACATAACAGGTTCAAGCTCTTTAGGATTACAAGAGGTAAATACAGCAGCAGAATTAGTACAAAGAAGTGTAGACCCAGAAGCAAATATCATATTTGGTACAGTAATTGACGAATCTCTTGAAGACGAATTATTAATAACAGTAATAGCAACAGGATTTATAGATGAAGAACCAAGACAATCATTCTCAAGAATGGGAGTAGACCAAATAGTATCAAAAGCATGGGAACAAAAGGTAAATCCAATACCAGCATCAGTAGAAAGTTCAAATGGTAACTCAGGAGACTTAGACATACCATCATTTTTAAGAAAAAACAAAGGACTAAATAAATAAATTATATAACACTAAAAATGGAAAAGGGGACGGTTCGGAAAAAGGGACGGTTCTCTTTTCCATTTTTTCGGAAAAAGGGACACACTTATGAATATTGGGGACGTAAAATCATGTGCATAAACACTCTAAAAATCTCAATAAAGACTATGAAAAAACGACAAGTTATGATATAAAATATAATTAAAACACTAATAATAGGAGATGAAAACATGAAATATGTAGGACAAAAGGACGAAAATGTAGAATATAGAAAAAGGCCAGGAGCATATGCAATTATTGTAAATAAAAACGACGATAAGATAGGAATTGTAAAAGTAATTACAGATGAAGGAGTAGAAAACTTTTATTTAGGAGGAGGCATAGAAGAAGGAGAAACAAAATTAGAAGCATTAAATAGAGAAATGGTAGAAGAAGCAGGATACTCAATAAAAAACATTGAAGAATTAGGAGAAGTAGGTGAATTTATATTTGCAGAAGAAAAAGGATATATAGAAGTCATAGCAAGTGTATACATTGCAGAATTTGACCAAAAGATAGCAGAACCAATTGAAAAAGACCATAATGTAATATGGGTAAAACCAGAAGAATATATAGATAAAATGTTTAGAGAGTGGCAAAGATATATTATGAAAAAATTTATAGAAAAAAGGCAGGTATAAAAAATGAAAATAATACTAGCATCACAATCGCCAAGAAGAAAAGAACTAATGGATTTATTAAAAGTCAGATATGAAATAATACCAAGTAAAGTAGACGAAACATTAGAAGAAGGACTTTCAATAATAGAACAATCAAAAAGATTATCATACATAAAAGCAAAAGAAATCTTTAATAAAACAGAAGGAGACAGAATAATAATAGGCTCTGACTCAATGGTAATAAAAAATGGTAAAATATATGGAAAACCAAAAGATGAAAAAGATGCAATAAATATGATACAAGAATTAAACAATTCATCACACCAAGTAATAACAAGCTTATGTGTAATGATACAAGACAATAGACAATTCAAACAGTATTTAGATTATGATATAGCTAAAGTATATTTAAATGAAATGACACAAGATGAAATTGAAAAATGGGTAAAAGAAGGTAAAGCCTTAGACAAGGCAGGAGCATATGCCATACAAAGTGAATTTTGTGTCTATGTAAATAAGATAGAAGGAAACTATACAACAGTAGTAGGCTTACCAATGCATAAATTATATGAGATATTAAAAAAATATATATAATGAAAAAAGAGGCACATTTAAATTTGTGTTTGTGGGGGGTATTATATCTTTCGCTTTCTAAAACCCTCCGTCAGCCTTCGGCTGCCACCTCCCTTCTGTAAGGGAGGCAAGACAAATGTATTAAATATCAATTATAATATTTCCAAAAATTCACAGCGTAAAAATCAGAAAAATCAGTTGACAATAATCAACAAAAATGATAAGATAATATAGACGCTGATAAGAGCAACATGATATTAATAAGTGTATATTATAAATATACAAACTAGTAATATGAAAAACATGATAAAATAGCAGAGAAATTACTGGTTTTTCTTATGCCCAAAAGAAGTAAAATGAAGATAAAAAAGTAGCAAAAAAAGAAAACGAAAAAATATAAAAAAATATTTCGAAAATATATTGACAAGATAATACAAAATGTGCT
>CAPZDM010000036.1 GCA_948745425.1 uncultured Clostridia bacterium | reverse complement strand
TTTATACAAAAATATTTTGCCCATTTTGTACATTTTAGTATTGACAATAACAATTCATATTTTATGGTAATATAATTTTAAAATTCATTATGGGAGAAATTATTATGAGCATTAAAGTAATAATTGACCAAAATAATGATATTTTATATAATCGCTTATCTAATTTACATTATGAAGATAAACTCGAATTATTAAAAATAACAAAAGAGGAGTTACCTACACTAATTGGTAAAATAAACTCAAAAGAACATCTAATAATATTAGATTCTATTAATTCAGTATTATTTTGTACTAATATATTGAAAAACTTATTTAAACAAATAGATAAAGTTGATATCATTATTTTGGTAATCGATTTTAAATCATTAACTAATATTATTGATCAGAAAAAACATCACTTATTTTTTAAGAAAAAGCAACCTAATTATTCTGTATTTGATATTATTAATATTATTGAAAATTCTCTTAATGGTACTTTAGAAATAGAAAAAAATATTGATTCTATACTTAATAAATTGGGATTTACTTCTTATCTTAAAGGAACAATTTATTTGAGGGATGCCATAATGTTAGCATATAATGATAATAATTTAATACAAGATATGAATCTACTTGTTGAAAAGGTTTCTGAACGAAATAATGTTACTAATACAAAAGTTGTACGATCTGCTATGGATAAATCTTTAAATACTGCTTTAAATTATATTGATAATAATATTCTTTATGATTTTTTTAATGATTATTATGATGGGAGAAAAATCAGTCTGAAATATTTTATTGACTTATGCATTCATTATCTTAATAAGGAAAATTTGTCCTTATTATAAAAACACACTAATAGATTACTTTCTACTAGTGTGTCTTTGCTTAATTAAGAAGTTGTACTATAAATCTAAATACATCTCTTCCACCTTGTTTGTAGTACTCTTCATTAATTATTCCAATTACATTTTCTTTTGATGACTTGAAATTTTCCAATTGATCAAATATTTCTTTCTTTTTTTGATTACTTAATTTAGGAATATTCTTGTTAATTAATGATTTCAATTCTGCTTCATTTGATAAAACTTCCTTATGGCTATCATTACTTATATTTCTTATTCTCTGAATGAATTTGTCGTTATTACCTTCTAAATTATTATATAGCATTTTTAGGTAATCTTCTTGTGTGTCTTCAAATAATTTTAAATCCAATCTAAATCCCTCCTCTCTCAAGTTGTGTGTGATGTTAACTCTTCCAATAACTAATGTCAAGTCGTTATATAAGTTATTTAATCATTTCTAACCTTTACTTATTTTTCTATGTTTATTTATAATTTAGCATAATCTATGCTAAATTATAGCATTACATTTATTGTAAAATTAATATAAATATTTTATTTTGAGGTTTTTAAATGAAAAAAATTAATAATAAGAAAAATGCATTTGGAGAATTAATTAAATATCATAGAAACAAACTAAAATTATCAAGGGCAGATGTTTCAAGGGAACTCGATTTAATAAACATTCCAATATCTCCTGATGAACTATATAGAATGGAAACACATAACCTTTCAATAAAAGATTTTGAATTAGTTGCATTATGTTCTATACTTAATATTAATTTTAATGATTTAAATTCTTTTCTTAAAGATACTCAAAATAGAGTAGAATCTTAATTGATACTACTTTATTTTTTTATTTCTTCTTTTATCCTCCTCAATTCTTTTAATATGTTTTCATAGTCAAATTTCCAACCTTTTTCAATATATCCTGCCACTTCAATCCCATCTCTAATAACATCTTGTTTACATTCTGCTGATATAACTAAAAATTGGGGCGAATCTTTTTTATTAAAATAATGTTTTATAATATCCAAACCTGTATACTTATGATTTCTCATAAGATCAGTTATAACGATCTCAGGTTTTAATTCCTCTATAATTCTTAATTCTTCTTCATCTGTATTTGCAATTCCCAGCAATTCTATATCTTCATACTGTTTTAAATATTTCTCAATAAAACTACACAATGATTTATTATCATCTGCAATTATAACTTTTATTTTATCACTCATTTTAATAATTCCTCCATTGTTATTTCTCTATTTTTAGACCATATTTATAGCCTACTATTGCAAAAAAAATTGCTATACTGCATTTATATAAATTGAAAGGAGATCTGCTATGCAACTAAATGATGCCATTAAAAGTAGAATTGACTATTTCTTAAATAAAAAAGGCTTATCTTCTTTATGGGAGTTATATAAAACATCAGGTGTTCCTAAATCTACTATTAATGCTTTATTAGGAACTGAAAAGAATAAATTACCTCGTTTACCTACATTACTTCATATATGTGAAGGTCTTGATACTAATTTAATGGAATTTTTTAATGATCCTATGTTTATAGATATTGAGGATTCGTCTGAAGATAAAATAGATAAACAACATTAAATACATACTTGCACCTTTTTAATTTGTATTTGTTCTATTCCGTCTACCCTTAAATTATAACATTATTATAGTGATAAAATCAAGTTAAAATTTATAATTTTAAGGAGTGTTTAAATTTTGAATAATAGAAAATACATTGATAAGTTAAATGGAAAATTGAATACGGTTGGAAATAATATAAAAATAGCTAGAGAAAAAAATAATCTATCAAGGCAGAAACTATCTAATCAGCTTATGTTTCTTGGTTTAGATATTTCAAGTCAATCTGTTTTTGATATTGAAACAGGCTCTCGTACTGTTATAGATTACGAATTATGTGCTTTTGCAAAAATACTAAATACTACTACAGATTCACTTTTAAAAGATTTTAGAGATTATTTAGATAAAATTTAAAAGATTAGATTTAATTCTAATCTTTTTATTGTGTAATCTAGAAACCCTGAAATTTTTGAGCAGAAAAATGATGTATTATCCCCATTGCTTCAAAAAATAATACATCAAAATTGAAACCCCTCATTCCCTCGCTTTCAATTATGATAGTCTAGTATATAGATTTATTTTAATCTATTATAGATGCTATTTTTTCAAATATTGTGCATACTTGCCCACACTTTTTACATCTATATATCCTCTTACAAGCTTTGCCTCCTAAAACTCTTTTTTTATTGTGAGTATATGTTACAAAATCTCACTTACGCATTTTGTGTAAATAGACTGTTTACACGAATACGAATTAAGTTAGCTGTTCAATCTTTGATTGTTACAGATAACTTATGCCTTTATGGCAGAATTTTATTGCATTGGCTCATAACACCTGTCACTTTTAGCGAGTTTACGGCATCTCTCGTTTTGCACGAAAAAAAGCACTCGTATTTTTGTTACGAATGCCTTTTTATGTACTAATATTTAATTATTCTAAAATCCCGTTCTTGGTAGTTTTTTTACAATTATTTCTTTTTCATACACTTTTGTTGTATGATCATCTTCATCCCAAACGAGATAAGATTCGTATTTACCTTCAATTCTTGTTTTATTTGTAAATGTATCATTATCTTTTACTTTGCTATTTACTTTTACAAATATGTATGGATTTATAACTGATTCAAATCCAACATCTACTGTCCCAAAGTCTGCTTTAAATTCTGTAATTATTTCCCCTTCTTCTAATTGTATATTAGAGAAATCGATATAATTATTTATTTGTGTATTTAGGTTTTCTACTAATAATTTATAATCATTTAAGTTAGTTTTATAATAAATGCTATAATTTAAATCTTGATTATATGTTCCTGTTATTAATTTTGTTATTTTTACATATTCTGTTGGTAAATAATCATACCAGGTAAAGTTATTTAATGGCACATTTCCTGTATTTATTATTTTGAAATCATATCGTATTTCTTGGTTTGCTGTTGTTTGAATGATTCCTGTTTTTTCAATATCTACATCAGGTTTATCTGATTCATTTGTAATATCGACATTTACTATTTGTAGATGCTCTTTTATCTCAGCACTGTATTCTGTCATATTTAATTGATAAAACTTACCTGATTTTTTCTCTTTAATTATATATTTTCCTTTTATCATCTTATCTGTTATTGCAATCCCTTTTTCATCGGTAATAATATTACTTACTATATTTCCATCAGAATCATAGATTTCAAATTCGACATTTGCAATTGGTGTACCTGCAGTCTCTCCTGTTATAGGGTTATCATCTGCACTTGTTTTTGTAATTTGAATATATCCTTTTATTTTTTCGTTTTCAAAAGTTAAATTAGTAATTTGATCTGCTGTTAATGTTACTTTTTTAACTTCATCTGATAATACATAATTCTCTAAGGTTTCCTTTTCACGAATATAGTATTCTCTATCAACACATGGTAGTCTTGAAGATAATGCTTCTCCATTAGAATCCGTTGTAATCTCCTCAACTACATTCATATTTTCATCTAGAATTTCAAAAGTTACACCTTCTAGCTTTATTTCGTTATCATCTAAATCTACTTTTATTACTTTAACCTGACCTTTTAGTAATTCATTTTCTACTGTGATATTTTTTATATTATCAGGATTTAATACAATATTTGTTATAGTTTTATTATTTAATTTATATTTATAATTTGATTTTACTTCCCTTGCAGAATATGTGTGAGTAACTTTTAAATTATCTATTACAGCAACACCTGATGAATTTGTTCTAACTGTTGCTATAACTTTATTTAATGTTTCGTCTTTTATCTCAAATTCTGCATTTGGAATACGAATCTCGTTATTGTCCATATCTACTTTGATTATTTTTAATGAACTTTCTTTTGCTTCATTTTCGACAGTAAAACTATACTCTATATCTGTTTCAATTTCTGCAATTTCATCTAATGTTTTATTTTCTATAAAATTGACTCTAAAAAACTCATTAGTTAATTTATACAAATTACTTGTTTCTACTTCTACTACATAATATGTTTTTTGTATTGGTAGTAAAGAACTCTGTGCAATTCCTTTTTCATCAGTTGTAATGGTTTCAATAAAATTAGCATCCTCATCGTATATGTTAAATACTACTTTTGGAATTTTTATATCATTAAATTCGCTGTCTTGTTTTTCTATTGTTATATATCCTTTTTTAGGTTCATTTTCTATTGTTATTTCTGTTGTTTCATTGTGTTTGATTTCTATTTCTGAATTGTCTTTATTTAATTTGTAAAATATATTTGTCTCAACTTCCTTTAAATACCATTCTCCAGTCCACATATCATTTATTGTAATTTCACCTTGCTCATTTGTTATATATGTATCAACTAGTCCATCTTCTATATATGGGCTATCTACATTTTTTGCATATAACTCGAATTTTACATTTTCAAGTGGAATAGTATTGTCATCAGCATCAACTTTATAAACTTTTAAATTTCCTTTTTTATGTTCATTTGTAAGTGGTAACTCATAAATTGTGTCCTTTTGAATATTATTAATTTCATCTTTTGTTAAACCTTTTACAAAATCTATTGTATATATATTATCATCTAAAATATAATTTTCCAAAGTCTTGGTTTCTTTTACATAATATTTTTTATCTATTCTAAGTCTTCTACTTTCTGCAATCCCACTAGCACTAGTTGTTATTGTTTCAATGTAATTGTTGTCTTCATCATAAACTTCAAATTCTATACCTTCTAATGGATGTTCTTGAAAATCTTTATCAGTTTTTATTATTTTAATAATTCCTTTTTTCTTCTCGTTTTCTATCGTTACATTTGTATCACCATATTGTCTTGACCACTTCACTTCGATTGTTGTATCATCTTTTAAATAGTACCATCTATTTGTTTCGGTCTCCTTTAACATATAATTTCCAGTATTTAAATTTGGTATATAAATTTCCCCATTCACATCGGTGTAATATGTTCCAATATATAGTCTTATTTCTCCATTTCCAACTAAGTATAATTCGAACTTAACATTTCCCATTTGAATAGTTTTGTCATCTAAGGTTATTTTTTCAACATGCAAATTACCTTTTTTATGTTCATTTAAAATTCTTAAGGTATATGTATATCCCTCAATTACTCCATTTTCGGTTAAATCTACTCTATATTCATTATTGTTAATAATGTATTCATCACGAGTTCTCAATTCCTTTACAATATATCGGATATCTAATGTCAATGGCGAACTTTTGGCATATCCATTTGAATCGGTTGTAATTTCTTCAATTTTATTTCCTTCCTCATCAAAGATTCCAAAGGTAACTCCTGCAACACCCAATGTCCTATGATATTTTTCGTATGCTTCTTTGTCATATTTATTTATTTCAATATATCCTGTCTTTTTACCATTTGTTATTGTTACATAGGTATTTTCACTGTTTACTTCGACAATTCTATCAGTAGTATCAATATTATAAAACTCGTTTGCTTCCTTTTCAACTATTTTATATGTTCCGTAAATTTATATTATCAAGCCTTCCAATTCCTTCTTCGTTTGTTGTAATTGTTCCTACTAAATTATTACTTGAATCAAATACATCGAATGTTGTATCTGATATATTTACTGAATCATCATCTGCATCGATTTTGTGTATTATTAAGTTTCCCTTGCTAGTCCAATTTACTGTAAGATTTGTTGTTGTACCTGGATCTTCCTGAACTTTTAGTCCTCCTGCTAAATCTTGCATCGTTGACTGTGAAGTTCTATATACTATGGGTTGAAATTTATATTTACAATTTGTTATATTGCTAGAAGTCCATGAACCATTTATGCTTGTAGGTGCTTTTAAATAAAATGTATCTCCTCCATATACATTTACTGTTCCAGTGCTTTCTACTCCTCTAGTTTCATTTACAAGTGTAACTCCTGTCTGTAAATCTAGCGTCAAGTAATATTCTGAACTTCCTGTGACTGTTGTGCTCTCTGTTCTTTGCATACCATCATTGGTAGAATAAGCCGTTAAGTTCTTATTTAAAAAATCTAGAACTATCTCAGGCATCTCTACAGAATTTATGTAGTTTACAAAACTGTTTGCAGTATTATTAGTATTACCATTTTTAAAATGGTCTAATGCTAGAGTCGTCATTACAATTCCCATATTTTCACTTGTAAAACCATTCCATTGTCCTGCTCCTCCCCATCCGATAGTATAAGCACTTAGCAATATTTATATCATTATATATCTCCTCTGTTGCTACTATTCCTGTTGATGGACTTGTCTTTTTATGATCAATACAGAATGCTCTAACTCCATTTACTGTAAAACTTCCTACTGTAGATTCTCCATATATTACTTTTCCACGATACTGTATTGTATATTCAGTAGCAAATACTTTAGATATATTGCAAACAACTGGCAAAATTACAGATAGCAAAATTATCATTACTACTATTAAATTTAACATTTTTATTATTTTTTTCATAAATACCTCCTATTTTCCATATAAAAATACACCTAAGGCTTAACCTTAGATGTTTACTTTTTCATTTTTAAAAATCTAACCAATCCTTTGGAACTTCCACCCAATTAGAATATGTTGCAGATCCTCCATTCTTTATATCATATTCTCCAGCTGATTCTACTGTAAGTTCGTTAGTTTTCTGTTGTGAAGTAGTATTATTTTTTAGACTATTATCAGTTTTATTTTCTGCCTTCTTTGAACTTTCAGTAACATTTTCTTGATTTTGGCTAGTTTCTTTGACATTATTTTTATTATTATCGTTTTGTATTATTGTTTCTTGTTCCTTGTTTTCTATATTATTCTCATCTGTATAACTTTCTAATATTACATCTTCATTAATAATATTATCATCAATTATATCTAATTTTAATTTACTAATTGCATTTTGCTCATTATATTTCTTATTTAAAATATATAAAGTAATTAATGATGTTAATAATATTATTAAAATGAATGTTATTAGTAAAATCCTTTTTTTCATATATCATCACATCCTCTTGTTCTTATTGTAACTCTGTTTTATGACTTTCACAAGTCTTATTCCATAATTTCTGTAGCTTGTACACATAATCTCTGATTTTTCTTATTTGCTATACATGTAATCATAGTTATTTTATTTGCTTCTGTATTTTCTAATACGCTCAAATCTGTTTCAAATATTGCTTTAATGCTATTAACTTTATATTGTCTAGTATAAAATTTCGTCTTATAAACAACAATATCTCCTTCTTCTAGTTCATTTAGTCTTGCAAAATAACTATATTTATTTCCCCTGTTATGTCCTGCTAAAGCTATATTTCCGTCATAGATCGCTGTATTTTCTATATGTCCAATATAATTTTTAAGAGTAGTATTGTCGCTACCTTCTTTTACTGTAGCTTTTAATCCTATCTTGTCTATTGTTAATATCCCTAAAACATCTTCTTCAAGTATATCTTCTTCTACTTCATATGTAACATCCACATAATCAGAGTCTGTTTCAATTTCGTTTATATTTACAAGTTTACTGTTATTATTATAAAAAACATATAACAAATATCCTACAATTATTAATGATATACAAATACATATTGTTACTCTCTTTTTCATTATTCCTCCTACACATTTATTTTGATTTCTTTTTCTTATTTTTCCTTTTTAATAAAATGATACCACTAAAAATTATTATTCCACTTGTAGTCGTAACCACAGGAACAATGTTATTATTTTGTGTTTTCATTTTCTCATATTGCATATTAAATGTTACTGTTTCAACTGTTTCTTTTTCTAATTTGCCAGTATAACTTACTATTGCTTTGTAATTTTTTATAATTGTTCTAACCTTTACTCCCTCATAATACATTATCCCATTATATGTTACAGGAACTTCATTGTCGCCTATTTGCTGTTTTTCTGATACATTCCAAACAGGTTTTACAAGATAATATGTAATACCTTTTTCTTGTATTTGTTTAGGTATATCGTTTAATTCATTACTTGATACATTATTATATGTCTTCTGTAAATATACTTTATATTCTTCTCGATAGCTTTCATTTACTTTTATATCTAATGAATCAACTTGTAATTCTAATTCTCCTGTATATCCTTCTTCATTTACCTGCTTTTTATTTTCAAATAAATCTAACACATTATTCTTATCATTAGTATTTACTATTAATTCTTCAATTAAATTTTTATCTCTTATTAACGCTTTTTTATTTTCTTGTTCTTTTATATCTGTTAATTGATATTTTGTATTGTCTATTATTATTTCATTTTTAATATTATTTTTATATTCTAATGCTTGTTCTATTGGAATTGTTTTATTTTCTTCATAAATTTGTAGTTCACCTACTTTACCAAAACAATTTGTTGAAAACATTAAAATTACTATTAAAATCAATCCGATAGTTCTTATTTTATTCAAATTCTTCCTCCTCTTCTTTTTGTCTTTTCTTAGCTTGTTGTTTTTTCTTATAATCTTTTATTTCTTTCTCTATTATTTGATTTTTTGAATCTTCCTTTTTGCTTTTTTCAATTGTCTGTTTTTTTGAACCTTTCCCTAGCATTTTTAAATCCGATTCCTTTTTTATTTCGTTTTGTTTGCTGACTAATGCCGTTTGTTCTTTTAATTCTTCTTTTGGATTTTCCTTCTCCTGGTCTTTCTTTAAATTATCGTTTTGTTTTTCATCTTCTAGCTGTTTTGATGATTCATCTTCTTTATTGGTGTTAGCTTCTTGTTCTTTTGACTCTTCTGTTTTATTTTCTTCTAATTGTTGTTCATTTAAATTGCTTTTTACGTCTTCCTGTACTGCATGTTTTTCTAAATCTTCTCTTATAAGTCCTGTAACATAACTTTTTACTGTTATATTTTGCTTTGTTACATATTCTTTCATCCTTTTTTGTAATTCCCCATCTATTTGACAGGCTAAAACTCTTATATTATCATTCATATATTTACCTTCTTTTTTCCTGCTTTTCTCATAAAAGCAATAAATTTCTAATTATTAAAAATCTGAAAGACTATATTCCTTAATTCCTCATTAAAAAGAAAAGTTAATCCAAGTGAAGTCAATAAAAAAATCGCACAATAACATAGTAATCTAACTAATCTTGTAACTGCTTCTACAAGAACAGCAAAAAAATAGACACTATTTGACTGTGTATGTGTCTTTTCTGTTTTTTGTTTTATTTGCTTATTTGCTGTGTTTAACTTTTCTCTTAATTTAAAATTCAACTTTTTGTATTCTCTCTTTTTATCTACTTTTTCCTCTTCTATTTTTTTGAATCTTTTTACATCTTTCTCTTGTAATCCTTCTTGTGATAGACATTTTCTAATGTATGATTCTATTTCAATTTCATCATTACTATTAATAATGTTATATATTTTATTTTCATATAGTTTAGTTAGTATTTCATTTTGCGAATCATAACCTCTTGCTATAACAATTATTCTAGTATTTCCATACAATTCATTGAAATATATTATACTATCTATTATTTCTTCATTTGTATTTTTAATTTTATCTAAATCAATAATTAGATATTTTATAAGATTAAAATTTACTTTTGTTTGTTTTATATATTTAAAAAAATCTATTTCTTCTACTTCGTGATTTAATATTATAATGTTTAATTCCTTGCAAATCTTTTTTATTAACTCAGAAATAGAATTACCTGCAATGTAACCAATCATAATTTTCCCTCCTTAATCTAATGCCTTCTCCTCATAAGGCACATCATATATTACATTGTTAGATTTTAGGTAAACTATATTATTTGTTGTATTGCTTTGCTTTCCTATTTTCCAAAACATATTATTTAATAATACTAAAATCATTAGACCTATAAATATTACTAAATAACAAATCAATTCTTTTTTATTTTTTTCCATCATTTACTCTCTTTCTCCGTAAATAAATACGGTATAGGATCTATTGCATATTTATTTGAACCTGAATATGTTCTTATTTCAAAATGTAAATGGTCTCCTGTTGAATTTCCTGTAGAGCCTTGAACTCCTATAACTTGTCCTACTACAACATTTTGACCGCTTCTAACGCAGAGCGAATTATCTCTCATGTGTCCGTAAAAACTATAAAATTCTTTTCCTTGTTCATCTATATGTTTTATTTCAACACAATTTCCATATCCACTTTGCCATCCTGCAAATGTTACTTCTCCATCTTTTACTGATAATACTTTACTACCTAAACTTCCACATAAGTCTATTCCTGCATGTAATTTTCCTCCTGAAATTTGAACTCCTTGCGAATTATAAATTGGATTTCTATATCCATATTTGCTTGTTACTTTAATAAAATTTTCTATTGGTAATGGTAAGATTCCCTTGTATATTACTTCACCTTGCTCACTGGAATTAGAATTATTTACATTATCATTACTATCTAATGGAAATTGCATTGCATAGGTACAACTTAAAATCAGTAAAAATACAATAATTCCTATAATAATTACTAATTTTCTATACATAATTTTTGTCCTTTTTGAATTTAGAATCTATCATTTCTAATTCGTTCTCAAATAATTTAAA
The DNA here is from genome assembly GCA_948745425.1 of uncultured Clostridia bacterium. Lineage (GTDB taxonomy): Bacteria > Bacillota > Clostridia > TANB77 > CAG-508 > CAKPSH01. Next base: position 5,209 of record CAPZDM010000036.1, on the reverse strand, counting down.
TCTCACATATATTTTTCTTGTTCCTGACATAAATACACATTCGCCAACATTGGCATTTAATATCTTTTTTTCTTCTTGTTCTGTAAGTTTAAAAGTATTTACAATATCCTTTAAATCTTTTCCATCGCTTTTAAAAAACATCTTATATGTACTATTTGTCAGTAAACTTTGCCCATATAATCTGATTTTTTCGTTTAAAAAATCCTCTATGCTTTGAGTAATAACACATATACTACTGTTGTGCTTTCTAGCCATTTTACTGATATACCTTACATATTCCAAAGTCTGTGGTATATTTGGATCAACTAGAATATGACATTCATCTGCAATTAACATTGTTCTTTCTTTTGAATCCTTGCTTAAAATATCCCATGCATAAGAAAGAATATTATAATATTGAGCTCTCTTATATTGAATTTGAAATTTCTGCATTGTTGATGTATTAAATACTGTAAGTTTTGTATTAATTTCAATATTGGTATATCCATTCCAAATATTACTTGCTTGTCCAATGCAAATTGGTCTCAGCAAAGCAAGTAGTTTTTCTAATATTTCATCCTGATTCTTTTTATTTTTCTTTTCCATTAAAAAATACAAATCTTCCAATATAGGAAAATCTGTATTTCGTAATTTACTTATATCTGTTTCTTTATCTATATTAAACTTTTTATATAGTTCCTCAAAGATTAAATCTAATTTTGAGAGTTCTATTTCTGTGAGTGATGGATATAATATTTGGAAAAAAGTTTGTAAAAATTGAAAATGTAATGATAAAGCATTCTTTCCTGTTTCATCATCTCGATTATTGCGAACTTGTAATGGATTTAATATTCCACCATCTTCTGTCCCATCACAAGCAATTGTTTTTCCTTTTAAATTTTTACATAAATATGCATATTCATTTTCAGGATCTATGATTAATTGCTTTGTTGTTGGTAGTTCATTTATAATCATGTGTTTTACTGCCATACTCTTTCCGAGAGCCTGAACTACCAACTACTATCATATTACTATTTGTTCTTCCTAAGTCTTGTTTCCATATATTAAAAATAATAATTCCACCATTCTCACTAATTCCCCAATAATAGCCTTTTTCATCTATAAATGTTTCTGTATCAAATAGAAATCCTCCTGTAAAAGTACTTGTCAGAATATTTCTCTTAAAATTATTACTTAATTCTGTCTGTATTGTAAAGAATGGTGCTATTGCTTTGAATCCATCCATTAAAAAATAATTAGTTAAATTCCTAATTTTTAATTTCTGTCTTTGTACTTCTGTTTCCACTTCTTTACATTTAGTTTTTAATTCTTCTTTATCCTCTGCTGATACAAGAATATAAATTGTTAGATATGAAACTACTTCATTATTTTGTATCATTCTATTAATAATCTCACTTGCCTCATTTATCTCTCTTTCTTTTATCTGTCTACTAGATTCATTCTTAGCCATTTTTGCAAGTCCTGTTGCTTCTCTTATCCTTGAATCTAAATTGTCTATTAATTCTGTATTATCTGTTGGCTCAATATTAATAGAAAAAATTGCTCCAATATTGTTTACTAAATTTCCTAACCATTTCATTTCTACATTTGATGGATAATGCACTATAGTGTATATTTTACAATAACGATTACCAAAGTATATTTTATTTCTTCCAAATTCAAGTCCACCAACAGGTGTGATTAAATCTATTAATTCGTAATTTGTTTCTTGCTTTTTCACTTAGATTTCACCTGCCTTTTGTTTTAATGCTTCTTCTATTCTTTTTTCAGCAATTTCATAATATTCTTTGTTAATTTCAAACCCAATGAATCTTCTTCCCTTATTAATTGCTCCTACAAGTGTTGTTCCACTCCCTGCAAAACAATCTAATATTACATCATTAGTGTTACTTGAATTTTCTATATGATTTTCTATAAGTGGAAGTGGTTTTATTGTCGGATGTTTATATTTCTTTTTATCAACTTGATTAGTACCTGAAATATAATATTTTCTTTTAGTATGATAATTTCCATTTAATTTGACACCACGCTCTCTTGCAAAAACTATATATTCTGTATCAGGTAAATAATTGTTATTTGTAAGTGGGCTTGGATTCATCTTATGCCAAGTAAGTAATTCATAATTACATCCTTTGCTCATAAAGTAATCTAACAATTCTTTTACCTGTCTCTTAGAACAATAAATATATATATTTATCTTTTTCATTTTTTGTATTAGTAAGTCTAATACTTTTAAATCGAATCCATCTTTTAAGTCTAATAATTCATTAGCATAATTATTAAATGTTGTTGTATTTTTTACTTTGTTTAAATTTAATTTGTATGGTGGATCGATAACTACTAAGTCAATACTGTTATCATCTAATAATTTAATTCCCTCCATACAATCCATATTATAAATCCTATTGTATTCTATCAATTCTTCTCCTTATTTTTACGATATTATCACTATAATTCGTATCTTCCTTTCGAGCAAATTCAGGAATTGTAAAACTTTTTATTAACAATATAATGTCTGTTTCATTTAAAATCTCTGTTTCCAAATCACATTTTTTTAATCTCTGTCTCCAATTATTTGCTCTTTTTATTAAGTTCTCTCTTGTATTTTCTTCCTCTTTATCCCATATAAACAGATAGAATTCGCTTTCAATAATATTTTTGTTTGCTACTAATTCGTGTGTAGAAATTATCCTTTTTTCTACTATTTTTATTTCTGTCTCATCTTGTAATCCTTTCCTTAATTCCTGCTGTTCATTTACAAAGTCTGAAATATCAACTTTTCTAGGAATAACAAAAATGGTATAAGGTTGTTGCTCATTACTGAATTCAATACTCATACTATCCATTTTATTTTCTAATTCTTCCTCTGAAAATAACTCTGTATTAATTGGACTCACTTTTAAAAATGAAATAACCTGTCCATCTAATGTAGTTAAGAAATTATTTTCTATATTTTTTATATTCAAAAACTCATTTAATGTTTTTTCTTTTTGTTTAAATTTTATTGAAATTACCTCTTTCATACTTATACCTCTTTTGCATAAGTTCGTATTTTATTATATTTTTTATATTATCTGCCATTGAAAAACCGTTCCTATTTTTAGTTAAGAATACAACTGCAATTACTATATTTCCTATTACAAAAAATGTGGAAACTAGCATTATTTTTGTAAAGAGATATATTATATATCCAATTACACTTGAAACTGCAAAAACTATTATTGTTTTTACTAATTCTTCAATTCCATAACCTTCAAAGAATTCTGTTTTCAATCTTATCTGTGATGGGATGCTAATCATTCTCTTATCTTGCACCTCCACCACCTCCTCCGACCACCGAAACTGCCTCCTTGACTTTTTATTGCTTGGTACTTTGAATATGTACAATTTGCAGGAAATATTATTCCATCCTCATCTCTATAATATGAAATTTCTGCGTAATAGCCTTTGAATAATCCTTGACATTCATTAAATGCTCGTAAGTAGCTTACATTTTCTACAAACTCGTTTCCTATGTATATACCGACTGCTTCTGTTAAAGTTCCATCATCTGAAACTGGTGCAATTTTTTTATTTGTATCTGTAATAACATACCTTTTCCCATCAATATTTACTATTTCTCTGTTTTGGCAATCCTTATCTTCTATTTTTGCAAAGGTTATTTCTGACGTTCCTTCATCAGCAATTCCAATTGGACTTCCAAAATAATCATTTGGAATGTCTAATAAGGATAATGAGAGTATAATTAATATACTTGCTATTACTGTATGTTTTGCTAATTTTATATATCTAGGTTTATTATCAGGATCTACTCCCATTTTAATTATAAAAATAAGAAATGTGATTCCACCAACTGTGATTCCTACATTTCTTAAAACTCTTATTATTTCTTGTAAACTTTCTATTTTTTATCACCTCTTTCTTGGAATTAGTGCTCTTAGATTTCGCATTGTATTTCCTGCACTATTTATAATACTTCCATTTGGTTTTATCATATATTTGCCTAATATTGTTGGTGTATTTATAGATATAATTGCTATTGCTATACCATAAATTAAATGACCATTTATTGTTACTAAAATTGATAAATTCATCATACATAGTTGTGTTACTAATGTAAATGCTGTCATTAGAAAACCTCTAATATATTCAGGAAATACTCCTTCATCCGAATTAAGTAATCCGTATAGTTGCAAATGGAATACCGATTCTCATAAGTAGTATTTCTATACCCTTCATAATAAACTGACATATTAATATTAGCCATGTTATAAGCAATATAAGACAAGCAACTGCTGTAAAAATACCTCCTGCTATATTGTTACTTAATGCCTCTGCTAAACTAACTGTTTGTACAGGCATTGCTCCTAAAATACTACTTAATAAATTACTTGTAATTCCTACAAAAATATCATAAATCTCTTTAAAACATATCATTACAATAACTGCCTTTAACATACCTATTACAAGATGAATTGGATTTTTATCAGGATCTCCATCACTATGTAGAAAGTATATTTTTATTAATTTACCAATGAAAACAATAACTAATATAAAACATGCATAACTAAATATAACTTGATAAATTCCATTAAAATCTATCTTTGTTCCTCCCTGTACTTGAATAGCATTTAGTTCTCGTTCTATAAAAAATACTAAATTCACCATTGATTTGAAAAGTGAATTTAATGTTGCTTCTGAGCCATCAATAAACTTTTGTATTAGTTCTACAAGCATATCTGCCATATAGCATCACCTTCTTTCTTTGCATCAAAAAAAGAACACCCTCTGGTGCTCTATCAATTTATTTTTTTACAATTTTGTTTTATTGTTCATATATATCATGACCTCTTTTTTATCAATTATTATTTAGATATTCTTCTACAAGTTTTACTAATTCCTTTGCTAATTCTAATTGTTCTTCAGTATCTTCTTGACTTACAGAAAATTCATCCTCATAATCACTATCTTCTCTAAGTGAACTAGCATCAGAAATTTTACGACCTAAATATTTAGGAAAAATCTCTTTATTTATATAATTTTTATTAAAATATCCTATTACATCTTTATGTCGTTTGAAATCAATGGGTTCTAATGCTAATACTGCCTTAATACTATGAAAAATCGAATAATATGCACGATTATTTGCTCCCTTATATTTTTTGCCATTATATAATAATTCTGCTTCTTCTATATTTTCCTTTGCTTG
>CAPZDM010000035.1 GCA_948745425.1 uncultured Clostridia bacterium | reverse complement strand
TATGATGAAAGGAAATATTAATGTTAAACAAACAAGAATTAGAATTACGAATAAATGAAGCAATAGAATGGATAAAAGAATATGTAAATAATTCAGGAGCAAATGGGGTTGTTGTAGGAAATAGTGGAGGAAAAGATTCGGCTACTGTAATTGCGATGAGTGTTAAAGCATTAGGAAAAGAACGAGTACTTACAATTTCTATGCCATGCAATTCAATAAATGCAGATTATGATGATGCAAAATTAGTATCAGATACATTTGGAGTAAGATTTATAAAAAATGATTTAACTAAAACTTATGAAAAGCTTGAAGAAGGATTAAATAAGTCTGTTAAGCAATTAGGTTTAAATGAACTAGCAAAAGAAGCGCAGATAAATATTAAACCTAGACTAAGAATGGTAACATTATATGCAATAGCTCAAACATTAGGATATCTTGTTATAGGAACAGGTAACTTATGTGAAGCAATGGTAGGGTATACAACTAAATGGGGAGATAGTGCCTGTGATTTTAATCCTATTGCTAATTTTACAGTACCAGAGGTTTTAGCAATTGGAAAAATGTTAGGAGTACCAGATAAAATAATAAATAAACCACCAAATGATGGCTTAGGAGGACAAACAGATGAAGAAAAATTAGGAGTAAAATATACGCAAATCGCAGAAATGATTGAAACAGGAGATACAGAGGGAAAAGTAAAAAGAATTATAATAGAAAAATATAATAATTCAAGACATAAAAGAACCCCAATACCAACTTTCAGTTTTAACAGAAGAAATTATTTATACAATGAAAAGGAGAAAAAATAAAATGAATCAAGAAAAACTAGAGTTAATAACAGATTTTTATGAATTCACAATGTCAAATGGATATTTATTAAAAAATATGAATGATATTGCATATTTTGATATATTTTTTAGAAATGTACCTGATAATGGAGGATATGCTATTGTTGCTGGACTAGAGCAAATAATTGAATTTATTGAAAATCTAAAATTTGATGAAGACGATATTGAATTTTTAAAAAGTAAGAAAATCTTTTCAGAGCAATTCTTAAATTATTTAAAGGATTTTAAATTTAGCGGAGATATATGGGCAATTCCAGAAGGAACTGTAGTATTCCCAGGAGAGCCATTAGTTACAATAAAAGCACCAATGATAGAAGCACAACTATTAGAAACAGTGTTATTACTTATGATAAATCATCAAAGTTTAATAGCGACAAAAACAAATAGAATTGTAAAAGAAGCAGGAGGAAGACCTGTAATGGAATTTGGTGCAAGAAGGGCGCATGGGACATCAGCTGCAATATATGGTGCGAGGGCAGCAATTATTGGAGGGGCTGTTGGAACAGCTTGTACATTAACAGCAAAAAAATTCAATATACCAGCTTCTGGAACAATGGCACATAGTTGGGTACAAAGTTTTGATTCTGAATATGAAGCCTTTAAAACGTATGCAGAAATATATCCAAATGGATGCACTTTATTAGTAGACACTTACAATACTTTAGAAAGTGGAGTCCCAAATGCAATAAAAGTGTTTGATGAAGTATTAAAACCACAAGGAATAAGACCAGTAGCAGTAAGATTAGATAGTGGGGATTTAGCATATCTTTCTAAAAAGGTAAGGATAATGCTAGATAAAGCAGGATATGAAGACTGTAAGATATGTGTTACAAATTCTTTAGATGAATATTTAATATCATCACTTATAAAACAGGGTGCAAAAGTAGACTTATTTGGAGTAGGAGAAAACTTAATAACTGCTAAAAGTGATGCTGTATTTGGAGGAGTTTATAAATTAGCAGCCATTGAAAAAGATGGAAAAATAATACCAAAAATAAAGATAAGTGAAAATGTAGATAAAATTACAAATCCAAGTTTTAAAAAAGTATACAGATTTTATTCAAAAAATACAAATTATGCACTAGCAGATGTAGTTGCACTAGCAGATGAAGAAATAAAAGAAAATGAATATGAAATTTTTGATCCACAAGCACCATGGAAGAAAAAGACATTAAGTAATTACTATGTAAAACCACTTGCTGAAAAAATTTATAATGGAGGTAAATTAGTTTATAAATCTCCTACATTATCAGAAATTGCTGAATATAAAAAAGCACAGCTTGATACAGTTTGGGATGAAATTAAACGTTTAGAAAATCCACAAAAATACTATGTAGATTTATCAAAGAAATTATGGGAACTAAAAAATGAGATGTTAAAAAACAATAAAAACAGTAGTATGTGAGATAATTATATTAATATGAATTAAATTTTGTATACATATAAATATTTATAAATAATAAAGGGAGGAAAAATTATGTTAAAACATGTATTAAGTGCAGGACAATATACAAGAGAAAGTTTAGAGGAGGTATTTGATTTAGCAAGTAAAATAAAACAAAATCCAGAAAAATATTCAAAAGCAATTGAAGGTAAAATTGTAGCGACAATGTTTTATGAACCAAGTACAAGAACAAGACTTTCATTTGAAACAGCAGTATTGAGATTAGGAGGACAAGTTATATCAACAGAAAATGCCTCAGCAAACTCTTCTGTAAAAAAGGGAGAAACTTTAAAGGATACAGTTAGAGTATTACAAAATTATGCAGACGCCATAGTTATTAGACATAGTGATGTAAACTCAGCGATAGATGCAGCAAGTGTTGCAAGCGTTCCGATATTAAATGCAGGAAGTGGAAAAGGAGAACATCCTACACAAGCATTATTAGATATGTATACAATAAGAGAAAAAAGAGGAAAAATAGATGGAGTTAAAGTAGCAATTTTAGGAGATTTAGTATATGGAAGAACAATACACTCTTTAATAAAATTATTAGCATTATATAATGATGTTGAAATATATGGACTAAGTAAAAAAGATTTCATGCTTCCACAAGAATATATTGATTTCTTAAAAGAAAAAAACATAAATTATACAATATGTAATAGCTTTAATGATATTCCAAAAGATATTGATGTAATGTATCACACAAGAATTCAACAAGAAAGATTTGAAGGAGATTTTGAAAAAGAAGAATATATCATAAATAAAGAAGTATTAAGTAATTTTTCTGAGAATACAATAGTATTACATCCATTACCACGAACAGGGGAGATATCAGAAGATATAGATGATGACCCAAGAGCTTTATACTTTGAACAAGCAGGTAATGGGTTATATATTCGTATGGGACTACTATTACAAGCATTTAATAAAGAAAATATTTAATATTACTAATATATTATAAAAATGAAAACAATAGCAAAAGATTAATATTATTATTGACATATACAAACTTGTGTTCTATAATATATATGGAGAGTGATATATATTATGAAACAAAGGCAAATACTACATGTTGATGTAAATAATGCATTTCTATCATGGACTGCTGCCCAAAAATTAAAAGAAGGATATACAATAGATATAAGAGAAATACCAGCTGTAATTGGTGGAGACGAGGAAAGACGTTCTGGAATAGTTTTAGCAAAAAGTATGAAAGCAAAAGCATGTGGTATAGTTACAGGAGAAACATTATATCAAGCGAGAAAAAAATGTAATAACTTACAAGTATATTCCTCAAGCTATAAAACTTATAAAAAATATTCAAATGAATTATATAATCTATTACTAGAATATACAGACAAAATAGAAAGATTTAGTGTAGATGAATGCTTTTTAGATATGACAGATTATTTGCAAAATGCAACATTATTAGATAAAGCAAAAGAAATAAATAAGAGAGTAGAACAGGAATTAGGATTTACTGTAAATGTAGGAGTAGCACACAATAAACTTCTTGCAAAAATGGCATCAGACTTTGAAAAACCAAATAAAGTACATACCTTATATGAAAATGAAATACCACAAAAAGTATGGAGCTTACCTGTAGGGGAATTATTTATGCTAGGTAGAAAAACAGTTCCAAAACTATATTGTATGGGAATAAAAAGAATAGGAGACTTAGCAAAATTTGATGAACAAATATTAATAAAGAAATTTGGAAAACACGGAAAATTAATGTGGGAATATGCAAATGGAATTGATAATTCTGAAGTGCACTTTGAACAAGAAACTCCAAAATCAATAGGAAATTCTATAACTTTACCAAATGATATATATGGTAAAGAAAAAATCGCTGAAATTGTATTAGCATTAACAGAACAAGTAACATATAGACTTAGAAAATATGATTTACTTGCAAATGTTGTAAGTGTTCAACTAAGAACAAAGGAATTTAAAGACTATTCACATCAAAAGAAATTAGCATTATCAAGTAATAGTACCAGAGAAATATATGATATTGCAAAAGAAATACTAAATGAAATGTATAAAGGTGAATTCATTAGATTAGTTGGTGTAAGAACAGATGATTTATGTGACAAAAACCAAAGACAATTATCATTATTTGATGATACAAACTCTAAAAAACAGGAAGAAATAGATAAATCAATAGACTTATTAAAACAAAAATATGGCTACAATACGGTAACTAGAGGAACGGTAATGAATGTAGAAGACATTGTAAAAGCAAAAAGAAAAGAATAACTAAGATTTGCTAAATTTTATTTTGTAAGTTATAATATATTAAATTATAAAAAGTAAGGGGAATAAAATAATGGAGATTATAGGAAGTTTAATAATAGCAATATCCCAATCGATATTACTATATGGAAAACAACTAGGAATATCAATGCTTATACTTATGCTAATAAGTATAAGTACAATTTTAATCATATTATATAAAAGAGAGAAAATAGTAAATTTAAAAGCAACAATATTAACAATACCAATAATATTATTGAGTAGTACATATATGATATTTTCAAGTACAACTTTTAATTTTACTAATATATTAGTTATAATTGCATTAACTCTTATAATGCTTATAACTGCAACAATAAAAAAAGATTATATTAAACAATATTTACATTCATTGCTTAAATTGATACATAAAACTCTAAAAAACATAGATTCTTCAATGAAATTAACAAATAAAACAAGCAAAGAAAAAATCAAAAAGAATTCAAAAATTGATATGAATAAAATCATTAAATCTTTAATTATTGTTACAATTGTTGTAGGAATTGTTATAATTTTACTTGCTTCAGCAGATCGTATATTTGCAAGTATTTTTTCTGGAATTGTAGATATGTTTATAAATATCAATATACCAAGGCTTATTGCACGAATTGCAATATGTATAGCAGTATATTTTATAATATTAAGTATGCTTTTAGCTTTACAAACTAAAGATGAAGAAAGTAGCAAAGAAATTGCTAAAAAGAAGCAAAAAGATAAATTTACTATAAAAATGCTTTTAGTAGCTTTAAATATAGTTTATTTAGTATTTTGTTACATTCAGATAACATCATTATTTATAAATATGAATTCAGAAGGAAGTTTTAACTATGCACAATATGCAAGAACAGGTTTCTTCCAATTGATGTTTGTATCTTTTATAAATTTTGCCATAATCTTAATATCAAACAAGAATAATGAGAATAGAGATAAATTCTTAAAAGTAGCAAATTCATTTTTAAGTGTGTTTACTATAATTATCGTAATATCATCAATATTTAGAATGTATATGTATGAGTCAGTCTATGGTTTAACATATTTAAGAATCTTTGTATATATAATACTAGCAACAGAATTATTAATATTTATACCAACTACTATCTATATCTATAATTCAAAATTTGATTTACTAAAATGGGGAGGGATAATTGCAACATGTGTATATGTAATAATCAATTTTGTAAACTTGGAAAATATTATAATAAATAGAAATCTAAATAAATTAGATTCAAATGTTAATATAGATTATTATTATATATCATATATTGCAACTAGCAATAGTTATGATAAATTAGAAGAATTACAAAATAAATTATTATCAGATGCAAATATTGATTTAAACAATTTAAAAGACTTAACTGATAAAACAAAAATTGATACATGTAATGATGTATTGCATATAATGCAAGCAAGAGTAAGAATTTTAGAAGATATTGAAAAAATGTCTTGGCAAGAGTTTAATATATCAAAATATAAAGTTATTAAAAAATATGATAATATAGATTCAGAAATATCAGAATTAAAATCAGATATATCAAATGTGCAGAATACAATTAAAAGACTAAGAAATAACAGAGATCTTACAAAATTAGATTATAAATATAAGGAAATGGTTAGTGATACAGAAGGATATATAGTATATGAAGTAGATAGAGCAGTTGGAGATGCTGTTTGGAAGATTGAAAAAACCTATAATGGAGGAGAAAGTTATTCCAGTATCAGAACAATTAATGTAAAAACTCCTAGTGAAATAGAGTTTTTTGAAAATGGATTAGGATTTTTAATGATACCAGATACAATTTATTGTGCTCAATCTGACTTATATATTACAACAAATTCAGGAAGAACATTTACTAAGCTTACATTCCCAGTAGGAAAATTTAGCTTATCAAATCCAAACGGAAAGAAATGGGAAGATTGTTATGATTACTTTTTCTTACCAACAAGAGAAAAAGATGGAACTTTAACTGTATTAGTTTCAGGTGGATATGAAGGTGGTTATAACGAAGGTAAAACAAGGGCTAAATATATGTCTATTGATAATGGTAAAACATGGAATTTCGTTGGAGAAGTATATAAATAAATTATATTTTAATACAAGGAGGAACAATGTTCCTCTATTATTTTTTAAAAAATATAAAATTTTTGTAATAAAAAGTAAAAAATATTCTCTTACTATATATGAAAGGAGGGAAATGTTATGCAGAATATTGAAGAAATATATAAACAATATTGTAATACAGTATATAAATATCTATTCTGCTTAACACATAATGAACATATATCTGAAGATTTAACACAAGAAACTTTTGCAATAGCGATAAAAGAAATCAATAAATTTAAAGGAAACTGCAAAGTATCAGTTTGGCTATGCCAAATAGCAAAACATCTTTGGTATAAAGAATTAAAGAAAAATAAAAAAAATATACCTATTGATGAGTTAACAGAAGAAATTCAGACATTTGAAACAACAGAGGAAGTTATTTGCAGTAATGAAGAAAAAATAAAATTATATAAAGATATACAAAAACTAGATGAACAATCGAGAGAAGTAATGTATTTAAGGATGACTGGAAATTTGAATTTTATTGAGATAGGAGAAATATTAGGAAAAACACCAAATTGGGCAAGAGTTACATTTTATCGTGCTAAGCAAAAAATTAAGGAGGTAAATAAAAATGGAGAATAAAACTGAATGTGAAATTGTACAAGACTTATTACTAGGATATGTTGATGGAGTATTAAATACAGAATCCAAAAAATTAGTAGAAAAACATTTATTAAAATGTGTTAATTGTCAAAGTAAGCTAAATGAAATAAAAGCAGATATTAAAGAAAATGAAATTACTCAAAAAAAGGAAATTGATTATTTAAAGAAAATAAGAAGAAAGAGCAGAATAAAATCAGTAATTCTAGCAATAGGTATAATACTTATATTATGTTTTATTACATATTTATATAAATTTATAATAATTAATAATATTATGAACAAAGCAGAAAAGTCTTTACAATCAAGTAATTTTTATATCGAAGTAAGAAGTGAAATTTCAGACAATAATATTATAATAGACAAGAAATATTATAAAGATGGTAAATATAAAAGAATTACTGAAGATTATTCTGATGATGGATTAAAATCAGTTCATATTGAGTATTCAACTATTAATTCAGATGAAAGATTAACAATAAATGAGAATACAAAAACAGCAATAATTGAAAAAGGTAATTTGATTAAAGACTATTTTAATACTGAAAATAGCTTAAAATATGTGCCATTTGTAGATAAATCTAAAAATAATTTTGTATCATTATATAGTAATTTAGGTAAAGCATTTTTAATGTCAATAGATAGCTATAATTATTATGGCAAACAATGTTATGTATTAAAATATAAATATGAAAAATCAGAGAAATATGAAGTATGGATAGATAAAGATACAGGATTACCATTAAAGGAAATACAAAAGGAATCTAGACAATCTTTTTTTGAAGGAACAAGAGTAGTAAAAGAAATTACAGATGATATTCAAGAATATAAATATGAATTTGGAATTGTAACAGATGATGATGTAACTGTACCAGACCTATCAGAATATGAAGTTACAAATTATTCTAGAAACTTTGAAGATTCTGTAATTAAATAATTATGTTTTTTACAGCATTATAAATAATGACTTTTTATGGTATATAAAAAATGTATTATAAATTGTAAGAGAGACTATTCGTAGTCTGGATGGCTAAGTCGCTTTGCTCTAATTTGAACAAATAAACAAAATATGCTAAAATAATCTCATTAATATAAAAGGAGAAATACCATGATAAATAATATACCTGATTTTTTATACGAGAGATTATTAAAACAATATGGCGAAAAACTAACAGAAAGTATTTTAAAAGGATATTCTACTAAAAGGTATGTAACTTTAAGGGTAAATACTTTAAAATCGAATACAGAGCAAATAAAAGATATTCTTACTTCTTTAAAAATAAAATATAGAGAGGTAATGTGGAGTAGAGAAGCATTAATACTAGAAGAAATAGATGAAGCAGATATAAGAAAATTATCAATATATCAAAATGGAGAAATATATCTCCAAAGTTTATCTTCTATGCTACCAGCAATTGTATTACAACCTAAACCTAATGAAAACATATTAGACATGGCAGCAGCACCAGGAGGCAAAACTACTCAAATGGCTAGCATGTCTCAAAATAAAGCATTAATTACAGCATGTGAAAAAAATAAGATAAGAGCAGAGAGATTAAGATATAATATTGAAAAACAAGGAGCGGGTAGAGTAAATGTTTTAATAGAAGATGCTAGAAATTTGGATAGTTATTTTTATTTTGATAAAATCTTATTAGATGCACCTTGTAGTGGCAGTGGAACTATTAATATAAATAATGAAAAATTAGAAAAGATATTTACGGAAGAATTAATAAACAGGTCTGTAAAAACTCAATATGAATTACTAAAAAAAGCAATAAGCATTTTAAAATCAGGGCATGAAATGGTATATTCAACATGTTCAATACTAGAAGAAGAGAATGAAAAAAATATAGAAAAAATATTAAAAAATTCAAATATAGAAATAGTACCAATAGATGAAGGATTATTTAAAGGAGCAAGTTTATTACCTACAAAAATAAAGGGTACTATTACTGTAGCACCAAATGAACTATATGAGGGATTTTTTATTGCTAAACTAAGAAAAAAATAGCGCAAGAGCGAAGGTATACATACCTCGCTCTATTGCAACATTACTTCCTCTTCTTAGAATTTTTAAAATCAACAATATTGTCACTGTTGTCACTCTTAAGATCATCATTGATGTTTTTTGTAATCCGAGAACCTACGAAAATAGCACATATAATACCCATAAGTAAGATAAAGGGTATAAATGTTGGAGCTATAAGCTTGATTCCTACTATTGCAAGAATTCCAGCAATCACAAACATTACGCCTGTAGGAATTTTTTCATAGGACTTTTCAGAATTACTCTCAGCATCCTTTTTGTCTTTAGCATTGAGTAAACCAAAAAATACTTTGGCTATAATTATGATGCCAAAAAGGTACATTATACCTTCAAAAATTTCTGGATTCTTAACAATACCAGCAATAACAATAGCTAAGACTATTAAAATACCAAGTGACCGTTTTTGTTTTTCGTTCATAATATGAACCTCCTTTACGTTTTTGTACCTGGGGTATATTACCACCCATACTTAATATAAATTATACTACAAAATTTGCCTAAAGTCAAAAAATGAATGTTAGCCTTGACAAACAAATATTACTGTATTATAATGTTAACCATAGTTAACTTAGAAGGAGATAGAAATGATATCAAAAGCTTCAGAAGAATATTTAAAAACAATGTATATTTTAAAAAAGCAAAATGGAAATATTAGAGTTACAGACATTGCTAATAAAATGAATTGTTCTAAGCCCAGTGTAAATAAAGCAATATATAACCTAAAAGATGAAGGAATGTTAAATTATGAATCATATGGAACAATTGAATTAACTCAAGAAGGAGAGAACCTAGCAAAAAAAATCTTAGAAGCATATGATATTGTTTACTTATTTTTAAAAGATGTATTAAATTTAGAGGAAAATGAAGCAGAAAATGAGGCTGAGAGAATTAAATTAGCAATAAATGATAATACTATAAATAAACTAGCGAAATATGTTCATAAAGTTTTAGATTTAAGCAATTTAGATTGTAATTATGATGTTAATAGAGAACGATGTAGAAATTGTTTAAAACGCAAAATTGAAAAATAATTGCCATTTGGCGTAGTCGGAACGACATAGCGTGAAAAATTAAAAAGAAATTAATACAAAGAGAAAGGATTTAAGATGAAACAAACTTTATTAGAAATAAAAGACTTATGTGTAAAAGCAGAAGATAAAGAGATTTTAAAGGGAATAAATTTAAAAATAAATAAAGGAGAAATACATGTAATAATGGGACCAAATGGTTCTGGAAAAACTACAACAGCAAACGCAATTTTAAATAATCCTGCATATACAAAGACAAGTGGAACAATCAATTTTGAAGGAACTGATATAACAAACTCAAAAACTGATGAAATTGCAAGAAAAGGTGTATTTATGTCATTCCAATTACCAGAAGAAATACCAGGAGTATCTGTTACTAATTTCTTAAAATATGCCAAGAATAAAGTTACAGGAGAGCCAGTAAAAATATTTAAGTTTAAACAAGAATTAAAACAATATATGGAAGAACTAAATATGAACTCAAATAATATGGAAAGAAGTTTAAATGTAGGATTTTCTGGTGGAGAGAAAAAGAAAAATGAAATTTTGCAAATGCTTGTATTAAATCCAAAACTAGCTATTTTAGATGAAACAGACTCAGGATTAGATGTTGATGCCATAAAAACAGTATCAAAAGGAATAGAAATGTTTAAGAATGATGATAATGCAATACTTATTATAACTCATAATACAAAAATACTACATAGTTTAAAAGTAGATTATGTACATGTTTTAGTAAATGGAAAGATTGTAAAAACAGGGGGACAAGAATTAGCAAAAGAAATTGAATACAATGGGTATAGTGAATATAAATAGAAATGTCCCAGCCACAAAGATCAACTGGGACGAGGAGGTAAAATTACTTCTTTTTTTCTTTGTTGATGTCCTTACTTTTAGCTATCTCATTAAGTGAATTAGCTATTGAGGCTAAAAAGCCAGAGCTAATAAGAAGGGAACCAGCAATTATACTAAGTTGCCAAGTATACATTAATTTAACCTCCTTTATGCAATTTACATAACATATATATTATATCATGGTTTATATAATATGTCAATTTATGAAAGGATATAACAATGAGTAAAACAAATATAGATGAAATAAATAGAAACATTTATGACATTAAAAATAAAGATGAATATGAATTTAAAATAAAAAAAGGTCTTACACCATATATTATAAAAGAAATATCAATTCAAAAAAATGACCCAAAATGGATGAGAGATTTTAGATTAAAAGCATTAGAGGTATATAATAAATTAGAACTACCGACTTGGGGACCAGATCTCTCAGAATTAAATATGGAAGAAATTGCAACATACGTAAGACCTAAAACAAAATTAAATAATTCTTGGGAAGATGTACCAGAAGATATAAAAAGCACGTTTGATAAATTAGGGATACCAGAAGCAGAAAAAACATCTCTTGCAGGAGTAGGAGCACAATACGATTCAGAGGTGGTTTATCATAGTATGAAAGAAGAACTTATAAAACAAGGTGTTATATATACAGATATGGAAACAGCAGTAAGAGAATACCCTGACTTAGTTCAAAAGCATTTTATGAAATGTGTTCCAATATATGATCATAAATTTGTAGCTTTGCATGGTGCAGTTTGGTCAGGAGGATCATTTGTATATGTACCAAAAGGAATAAAAGTAGATATTCCGCTTCAATCTTATTTTAGATTAAACTCACCAGAATCAGGACAATTTGAACATACCTTAATAATAGTAGATGAAGGTGCAAGTTTACACTTTATAGAAGGATGTTCTGCACCAAAATACAATAAAGTAAATTTACATGCAGGATGTGTTGAACTATATGTTAAAGATAATGCCTATTTAAGATATTCAACAATCGAAAACTGGTCAAAAAATATGTTAAACTTAAATACTAAAAAAGCAATAGTAGGTAAAAATGCTAAAATGGAATGGGTTTCTGGCTCATTTGGTTCAAAAATATCAATGTTATATCCAATGAGCATATTAAATGGTGAAGGTTCAAAAACAGAATTTACAGGGATTTCATTTGCAGGAAAAGGGCAAAACCTAGATAATGGTTTTAAAGTGATTCATAATGCAAAAAATACATCAAGTGTAGTTAATGCAAAATCGATATCTAAAAATGGTGGAAAATGTACTTATAGGTCTTTAGTAAGGATAGAAGAAAATGCCAAGAATTCAAAATCTTCAGTATCTTGTGAATCATTAATGTTAGATGATATTTCAGTATCAGATACAATACCAGTAAATGACATAAAAACAGATGAAGTAGAATTTTCTCATGAAGCTAAAATTGGTAAAATTAGCGATAAAACTATTTTTTATTTGATGAGTAGAGGTCTATCAGAGGAAGATGCAAAGGCTATGATTGTTAGAGGGTTCGCATATCCAATATCTAAAGAATTGCCTATTGAATATGCAGTGGAGATGAATAATTTAATTAATTTGGAATTAGAAGGTTCAATTGGATAAAATTTATAATATCGCATTGTAGGGGCGATTAGTAATCGCCCGTTCTCCAAAGAAATTTCCCAAAAGAAAGGAATTAAAATATGCAAACATTAGAATTAAATGAAACACCAATAAGAACATCTAGGAATTTTAATATTAATAATATTAAATTAGAAGATATTGAAATCCCAGATACTATAGATAAATTTAATAATATTAAAATAACTGGTGATATTTCTCTAATAAGTAATAATACCAGTGATATTAAATTAACTTATGGTATAGAAGAAGGGCTTATAAATCAAATAAAAGAATACCAAAATGCAAAAATAGCAATTAACTGTAATGGAAAATTGCAATGTACCCATGAAAAATTAGACATAGATTTTAACCTTGATGAAGATAACTCTACATTATTAGAAAACCTTGAAATTATAGCAAATGAAAACTCAAAATCAACAATAGTATTAAGATATAAAGCACAAAAAGATTTGAAATTTTGGCATAATGGTATAATAAGAGTAAATGCTAAAAAAAATTCAGAAATAAACATTATTTTGATAAACTTGTTAAATACAAAGTCCAACAATTTTATGAGTATTGAAAACAATATAGAAGGAAATGCAAAAGTCAAATATACCATTATTGATTTTGGAGGGAAAAATAGTATTACAAATTATTACTCTAACATAATAGGCGAAAATGCAGATAATAAAATAAATACTATATACTTAGGAAAAGAAAATCAATTATTTGATTTAAACTATATTGGAGAATTACGAGGAAAAAAATCTAATATAGATATAGAGGTTCAAGGAGCTTTAACTGATAAATCTAAAAAGCATTTTAAAGGAACTATTGATTTTAAAAAAGGATGTAAAAAAGCAACAGGAAACGAAAATGAAGCATGTATGCTTTTATCAGATACTGCAAAATCTTTAGCACTACCAATGCTATTATGTTCAGAAGAAGATGTTGAAGGAAATCATAGTAGTTCAGCAGGAAAGATTGGAGAAAAAGAACTATTTTATATTATGAGTAGAGGTTTTGAATTAAAAGAAGCAATGAAATTAATGGTAAGAGCAAAATTTAATAAAATACTAGAAAATATAGATAATGAAGAACTAAAAGAAGAAATTTCTAATGAAATTGATAAAAGACTAGATTAATTTTGATTTCACTCTTGTTTGCCTAGTCAAATAACAATTCTTTTTCAATATATGAGAAGGGAGATATAATAATGAATATAGAAGAAATAAGAAAAGATTTTCCATTGTTAGAAAATAGAAATATAGCATATTTAGATAATGGGGCAACAACCCAAAAACCAATTCAGGTTATAAATACAGTTAAAGAATTTTATGAAAAATATAATGCAAATCCACATAGAGGTGCTTATACTTTAAGTGTAGAAGCAACTGAAGTGTATGAAAATACAAGAACTAAAATTGCTAAATTTATAAATGCAAAACATAGGGAAGAAATTATATTTTCTAAAAATGCAACAGAGAGTTTAAATCTAATAGCATATTCTTATGGAATGGATAATTTAAAAAAAAATGATGAGGTTGTTATTTCAATAATGGAACATCATTCTAATTTAGTTCCATGGCAAAAGGTAACAAAAATAACAGGAAGCATATTAAACTATATGTATATTAATAATGACTACGAATTATCTGATGAAGAAATAGAAGCTAAGATTACAGATAAAACTAAGATAGTTGGAATTTCTCATGTATCAAATGCTTTAGGTACAATTAACAATATAAAAAAAATAGTAAAATATGCACATAAAAAAGGAGCAGTAGTCTTAGTAGATGCTTCACAGAGTATTCCTCATATGAAAATAGATGTACAAGAATTAGATGCAGATTTTTTAGTATTTTCAGGTCATAAAATGTTAGCACCACTTGGAATTGGTGTATTATATGGAAAAAAAGAACTTTTAAATAAAATGACTCCATTTTTAATGGGTGGAGATATGATAGAATATGTGTATGAGCAAGACACTACATTTGCTCCGCTTCCAAATAAATTTGAGGCAGGTACACAAAATGTAGAAGGTGTAGTAGGCTTAGGTTCTGCAATTGATTATATAGAGAAAATTGGATATGATAAAATACAAAGAATAGAGGAAGATTTACTTAAATATGCTAGAGAACAATTATCTAAATTAGAATACTTAGATTTATACTTAACTCCAAATGAAGATAATCATTCTGGAGTAATCTCTTTTAATATAAAAGGTGTACATGCACATGATGTGGCAAGCATATTAGACTCACAAGGAGTATGTGTGCGTTCAGGAAATCATTGTACACAACCTTTAATGAGATTTTTAGGAATTGATTCAACTTGTAGAGCTAGTTTTTATTTCTATAATACTAAAGAGGATGTAGATAGGCTTGTTGAGGCTTTAAATAAAGCATATAATATTTTTAAAAATTATATTAAATAATACAATAAATTTGAGATAATTATATTAATTTTGTAAGCAAAGCTCAAACAGCCTGCTGCTCACGGATTACTCACAAAGTAATGTAATATATCTTTAATTATATAGTTTCTTTCGCACATTACGGGGCCTTTTGAGTTTGCTGAAAAAAATAATATAATTATCTCAAACATAATAATTTTTACATAAAAGAAAGGTAGGAAAAATGGAAGATTTAACAGATATTTATAATGAATTAATAATGGAACATAGTATGAATTCTTATAATAAAAAGAAATTAGAAAATGTAACATGTTCAGAAATAGGACACAATCCAAATTGTGGAGATGAAATAACGTTAGAATTAAAATTAAATGGAGATACAATAGAAGATATGGCATTTTCAGGACATGGATGTGCAATTTCACAAGCTTCAACCTCTATTATGATAGATACATTAAAAGGAAAAACAATAGGCGAAGCAAAACAAATAATTAATACATTTATAGATATGATAAAAAGAGAAACAAAAAATGAAGAGGAATTAGAAAAATTAGAAGACGCTATAGCATTTAGAAATGTATCAAATATGCCTTCTAGAGTAAAATGTGCTTTACTTGCCTGGCATACATTAGAAGACATGATAATAAAACATGATAATTCTGCATGTAGGGGCGATTAGTAATCGCCCGTCATATATAGGAAAAATCGATTATAATTCTTCGAAGAAAACGACGAAATTGTAGGGGCACACAGTGTGTGTCCGTCAGAAAGAAACAATAAATTTAAAATTATAACTGTATGAAGGGAATAGAATATGGAAAACAAAAAAGTCTTATTAGGAATGAGTGGAGGAGTAGATAGTTCTGTATCTGCATTACTATTAAAAGAAAAAGGTTATGAAGTAATAGGTACAACACTGGAATTATTTGCAGGTAGCAGTTGCTGTAATATAGATACATATATAGATGCAAAAAATGTATGTAATTCAATAGGTATTCCACATTTTACATATGATTATAAAGAAGATTTTAGAAAAAATGTTATAGAAGATTTTATTAACTGTTATGCAAGCTGTAAAACTCCAAATCCATGTATTGAATGTAATAAATATATGAAATTTGGAATTATGTATGAAAAAGCAAAAGAACTTGGATGTTATTACATAGCAACAGGACATTATGCTAAAACAGAGTATAGTGATGAATATAAAAGATGGGTATTAAAAAAATCTAATGCGGGTAGAAAAGATCAAAGCTATGTTTTATGGAATATCCCTAAAGACTTAATAGAACATATATTATTTCCATTAGCTGATTTTGAAAATAAAGAAGATATAAGGGAAATAGCAAGAAAAAATAACTTAAAAATTGCAGATAAACCAGATAGTGAAGATATTTGTTTTATACCTGATGGTAATTATAAAAAATTCTTAGAAAACAATTCTGAAATTAAACCTAAAAACGGAAACATAGTAAATTCAAAAGGAGAAATTTTAGGCAAACACACAGGTCTATACAATTATACAATAGGTCAAAGAAAAGGATTAGGAATCTCTAATCCTGTACCATTATTTGTT
>CAPZDM010000034.1 GCA_948745425.1 uncultured Clostridia bacterium | reverse complement strand
CTATTTCTACATCTATATCTGTTACTACTTTATAGTTTACTGTGTCTGTTGGTGTGTATGTTACTTTAAATGTATTTGTTCCTGCATTTCCTACATTTGTTGTTAGTGCATCTTGGAATGTAAATCCTGTTGGTAATGTTACATCTGCTAATGTGTCTCCATATGTTGCTGTTAATCCTTCTGGTTTTGTGTAACTTGGTGTTCCTTGTCCTACTGTTATTATTACATCTATATTTGGTACTATTTCATAGTTATCTGTATCTGCTGGTGTATATTTTACCTTAAATGTATTTGGTCCTATTGCTCCTACAGGTGTTGTTAATTCATCTTCAAATGCAAATCCTTCTGGTAATGTTACATTTCCTAATGTTTGTCCATATTCTGCTGTTAATCCTTCTGGTTTTATGTATTCTGGTGTTGCTTTTGTTATTGTTATTGTTGCTGTCTTATTTGGAATTGCATTATAGTTTTCTGCATCTCCTGTAAATATTGCTGTTGCTAAACGTGTTCCTACACTTTGTCTTGAGTTGTGTTCATATCTTACTGTTACTCCTTCTGGTAGGTTTCCTGTTATTGTTATTTCTTGTGCTTGTCCATTATATTTTACTGTTTTGTCTTTGAATTCTACTCCTGTCATGTCATATGTTGCTTTTCCTACTTCTATTTCTACGTCTATATCTGTTACTACTTTATAGTTTACTGTGTCTGTTGGTGTGTATGTTACTTTGAATTTATTTGTTCCTGCCTTTCCTACACTTGTTGTTAGTTCATCTTGGAATGTAAATCCTGTTGGTAATGTTACATCTCCTAATGTATCTCCATATGTTGCTGTTAATCCTTCTGGTAGTTTGTATTTTGGGTTTGCTTTGTTTATTTTTAATGTTACTTCTATATCATCTATTGGGTCATGGTCAACATCACCTATAAAACTTACTGTTACTATATAATCTCCTACTGTTGTTTGTCCATTTCCTTTATATTCTTTTACAGTTACTCCTGTTGGTAGAGTGCTTTCAACTACTGATATACTATGTGGTGTACCATCATATGTTACTTCTGTTCCTGTAAATTCTACTCCACTCATATCATATATTAATGTTTTTACTTCATAGTTATATTTAATACTAGTACCTTCATAAGTAAATGTTGCTTCTTTTGAACCAACACTTTCTGTTGAGAATCCTGTGAACATATCTTTTGTTGGTGTAACATTAGATATATCTCCACGTTCATCAGTTACTTTAATATTTGCTCCTGTTAAATCTATTTCTTCACCTATTTTATATTCTGTTTTTGTAGGTGCTGTTAATTCGTATGTTTTGTGTGGAGCTACTACTGTTACCTTTCTTGAAACTGTATTTGATACATTCCCTGCATTATCTTTAGCAGTATATGTTAAAATTTGTACTCCTACTTTTGATGTATCTAATTTCTCGTTTGCATATACTATTTTTGTTGCATCATAATTATCACTAAATGTTGCTCCGTCATCTACAAATGTTCCATTTAATGGTACATCTATTTCTGCTTCACCATTTAGTGTCAATGTTGGTGCTATTTGATCTGCTACTGTTACTTTTGTGTAATAGCAGTCTGATAAATTATTTGCTCCATCACGTGCGTATAATATTAAATACCAATCTCCAACTTCTTTTGGTGCTTTAATTTGTACAGTATCTTTTTTATATACAATTGTTGCTCCTGTTACTTTTGTTTCTAGTTCTCTTGTCCATTTATATCCTATATAATAAATTCCTGAAGCATCTTTTGCTCTAAGTGTTATTGGCATTTCTTGAGGAATTGTTGATTCATTATATGGATATTCAGTTGGAGTATTAAATATAAATTCTGGTACTTTCTTATCTTGTACTCCACTTAACTTATTTGTTACTACATAAGGAATATTCATCCAATAAGTAGTATTTCCATAATAATCCTCAGCAGCTATACTAAATTCATATAACCCTGGTTGTGTTGGTGCATTAATTTTAAATTCATATTCTGGTTCTTCTTTTTCTAATTCAAAAAGAGTTGTTTTTCCTCCATCTGTACGACGATTCCAAGCATAAAAAATATAAGTTACTTTGGTATCATCTGTAACTTTGAATTTAAGTTCTTGTCCAGCTTTTATTTCTCCAGCATTTTGCATGGGTGTAATTACTGGTACATTTTTTTCATTTGCTCCTAATACTATTATTGGGCTTGTTGCTGTTATTACTATTGCTACTAATATTGCAATAATAATAATTTTTCTTAGATTTTTAATAATTTTCAACATTTTTTCCCCCTTAAATTAATATTTTTATATATTTTAATATAATTTTCTACTTTTTATATTATATAGCAAATTTTGGAAATAGTCAACCTTTTTTGTAACTTTTTATGTAACTTTATGATTTTAATTAATCTTTTGTTATATATTCTTGTAAACATATGCAAAAATGACATAAGTAGATTTACGATATGGATTAACATATAGAAAAAATCTCCAAGAAACTATATAGTTTCTTGGAGATTTAACGGTCTTTATTTATATAAAATCTTCCTAATAGTGCTTGGAGGATTAAAAGTGTTAATTGGTAAATTTATTTGCTATTGCTAACTAACTAATTCCACCTCTTCTTCTATATCTATTGGTGCTTTATCTTGAGTTGGCGTAGCTATATCAGGTTGTATTTCCTCATCTAAATCGCTTGGTCCAGATGAGGTATCATCTGAAGAATTACTTTCTTCTTCATCTTTTGGATCACTTGGTGCAGAAGGTGTTGGATTACTCGGATTTACCTCTTCACCCGGATCGATTGGTCCAGAAGGATTATCTCCAGAACCAGGTCCTACCTCTTCCTCATCATCCTCAGGGATGTGAGGTGCTGGTTTGACTCTATATATTGCATTTCCCTCAATTTGAACTGTATAGTTTGAATTTATAGACCGTCCAACTATTGAATATGTTCCTGGTACTGATGAATCTGCATCAGTAGATAATGAAACTACTGTATCATTATTTACTATACTTCCAGATGTTACTGAATAAGTTAGCAGTTGTAAATTCTCACCTTCCTTACTATCCTTGTCATCAATCTTTAATGATATACTTCGTGGCGTAATGGTATAGGTACCATATTCAAATTCAACTTTCCAGTCTTTTTTACTACAGCTTCCCTTAATTTTATAGTTACCTACATTGTTGCCATCATCCTTTTTCAAATGAATATATGGCTTTATTTCAGCCTTTGTAACATCTCCACTTACAGAAAAGTCTAAATCTTCCAAAGCTTCCCCATATACACTTGTTTTATCAAAAATCTTGACTTTAACACATATCTCTTTTACTGGCTCTTCCTTTGGTGGTTCTTCTTTAGATGGTTCCTCCTTTGGTGGTTCTGTTGGCTTAGGTTGTTGAGGTATTGGTGGCTTAGGCTGTTGAGATGTCGTTGGCTGTGATATTGACGGTTTAGGTTGTTTAGGTGTTGTTGTCAACTGTGGTTCTTTTACAAGCTCTGTTTTGCCTTCTTCAACAGTCAATCCTATGCCTTTTTTAGCCAATATTGCTAAAATTTGTGGTGAAATGTCAATTTCTTCCGAAGTTTCAGAACTGGAATCTGTTTCAGGTTCTGTTTCTACTTGTGTGACATATTCAGTTTCATTTTCAACTTCTTCCTCTGATTCAGGTTCATAAGTTTCGATGGTCTCTGACATTGATAAATTTGTATCTTTGTCATCACCATAGTTTACAAACTTTATCAGAAAAATCACTCCGACTGTAACTGGTAATACAAGTAAGAGTACAAGTAACCAGAATGGTAATACCTTTTTTTCGTCTTCTTCGTCATCATCTCTTTCGGCATTTCCTTCTTCGTAGTCATCACAATCTTCAATGGCAAAGTCGCCTTCAACATTATTCTTGGGATAATCTGTAGATTCTCCTGTAATAGAAGTTAGCTTATATTCAGCTTCATCTTCGTAGTCATCACAATCTTCAATGGCAAAGCCACCTGCAACATCGTTATTTGGATAATCTTCAGATTTTCCCTCAACAGAAGTTGAATTATCTTCAGCTTCGTAGTCATCTTCAAAATCATCCTGACCATTTTCTGAATTCTGTTGAAAATTCTTAAGAAATTCATAGTCCTCTAAATCAGTTGAACGAGTAACTCTCCGTTCATTGTTTTTTGTTTCTTCTGTCATTGTGTTTCCTCCTTTTAATAAAATAATAAATGAATTTTGATTTTTTTTAAGTTTATGACCGTTTTTTCTTTCAAGCGACAATTAAAACTGTCACTTATCTATGTTTAAGGGCTTACCAGACCCACTTAATACTATTATAGTTCATTTTACATAAAAAGTCAATTTTTGGATTATATTAATTTTCTATTAGGCTTTTATATGTCATTACTTAATATTCCTTCTTTTGTTCTTCATTATCGTTCAAGTTAGCTTGTTTTTTATCTCTTACAGTATAAAGCATAACTATTACTGAACTAATTATTACAAATAGATAGAAGTTTACACCTCTATTTAATAACATTGCTTCATGAAGCATACCATTAGCATATACATTTCTAAATATTTCTAAGAATCCACCTTCACTAACTCCTACTGCTCCTGGTGATGGTATTCCAGATACTGTAGCAAACAGAACTGATTGCATAGATATTATTTGTAAAATATTATTTTCTTTTAATCCAAATGAACGGTATACCCAATATGATATACTATAGTATATTAGAAATTGAATATATGTAGTAATTAGAGTCCTAAAAATCACTCTTCTATTTGTTTTTATATATGTTGCACTAGATTGATATTTACTTAACTCATTTTCTAATTTTATCTTTTTATCCTCTATATTTTTTACTTTTAAAAATTTTAATAGTTTTATTACTATATTAATTAATCCATTTGTCATTCTTTTAGAAAATACTGATACTAGTAGTAATGTTAATGCTGTAGCATTAAGCAAAATTCCTAATACAAATAACCATATTAATACCCAATTCATATATTCATAATTAAAAAATAAGCTAATTATAGCAATAGATATTGTTACTATTTGCATACTAGTTAGATTTATTAAAAGTGCTAAGGTTGAATTTGCAACTGATATTTTATCTTTGTTCATATAATATATTTGCATTGGCTGTCCTCCACTTGCAGCAGGTGTTACAGAACTAAAGAAAAATCCTATTAATGCATATTTTATATTTCTATAAAAAGTTGACTTTTCTCCTAATGCTTTTAATGTTCTTCCTAGATTTATAGCTTCACATATTAGATATATACACATACATATTATAGCTATTAATATGTATTTTAAATCTATTTTTGATAATGCTTCCATTATCTTAG
This sequence comes from uncultured Clostridia bacterium, assembly GCA_948745425.1. Lineage (GTDB taxonomy): Bacteria > Bacillota > Clostridia > TANB77 > CAG-508 > CAKPSH01. The sequence continues at coordinate 13,078 of CAPZDM010000034.1, read as the reverse complement.
ATATATCTTGGTCTTTTAGTATAATATAAAATGTCAATAAAATTATTAGTATAAATAATATTAAGTTTCTTATATATTTCTTTTTCATAATTAATATTTATCCTTCTTCATCTATTATATTCAAATTTTATTATATGGTATCATAAAAGCAGATAATTTTCAATTATCTGCTTTTAAAATTTTACCACTATATTTTTTCAATACTCTATCCTAATGCAATGTCTAATATCATCATTACTGCAAAACCTATGGTTACACCTATTACACCTAACATAGATTTTTTTCCAGTATGCATTTCTGGAATTAATTCTTCTATTACTACAAATATCATGGCACCTGCTGCAAAGGCTAATAAATAAGGTAAAATTGGTACTACTATATTTGTTAATAATACAGTTATAATAGCTGCAATTGGTTCAACTATACCTGACATTACTCCATATAAAAATGCTTTTCCTTTACCCATTTCTTTCATTTTTAAAGGCATTGAAATTATTGCACCTTCTGGAATATTCTGAATTGCTATACCTATTGCTAAAACAATGGATTCTAGCAAACTTATACCAGCATTTCCTGCTAGGAAACCTGCAAAACATACACCTACTGCCATTCCTTCTGGTTGTGGATAAAGTAGAATGTAATCTATTTTTTATTTCGACTAATCTAACATTGATTGTTAGATTAGTCGAATTGTTTATTATTTATTCAATAATTTTAAATATAAATTTATCATTTCTTCTACTTGATTTATAACCATAATTACAAAATCTGTATAATCACCTGTCATAGCTCCTTTATCCAAAGCATCATAATATTTATGTCTTTCTTCTGTTTTTATTATAATAGGTGGATAACCATTTTTCATTGCTTCAAAATTCATTAATAACCTTGCTGTTCTTCCATTTCCATCTATGAATGGGTGGATTTTTACAAACTCTGCATGTAATAATGCTGATACAACAATTGGATGATATTTTTCTTTCCATTCATCATATCTATAAATTAGTTTTTCCATAAGTTCTGGTACAATTACTGACTCTGGTGGTATATGAGTAGCACCTGATATAATCACATTTTCTGTTCGATATCTTCCTGCATTTTCATTATCAATTCCTTTTAATACAATGGCATGTATATTTTTTATATCCATTTCTGTAAGTTCATTATTATCTTTTACTAATTCTTCTAAAAATTCAATTGCTTCCTTGTGATTAATTGCTTCTAAATGTTCTCTCATAGTTTTTCCACCAATTGTAATTCCTTCTAATACTACTTTCGTTTCTTTCAATGTTAATGTATTTCCTTCAATAGCATTGGAATTGTATGTCCATTCTAATTTAAAATTTTCTTCTAATGATTTTAATGTTTCTTTTGGAAATGGCCTTTTACTGTCTAATATAGCTTTCTTTTTATCTAATTTATAGTAAACACTATTTGGTATATCTATAATAAATTTATCTTCTTCAATTTTATATCTTTTATCTATTGGTTTATTTGTTTCTTCTGGTATATTCCAAGCATTTCCTATTTTTACAGCTCCGTCTATTCTATTTTCTTCAATTAATCTTCTAATTCTTCTTTCACTTATATTCCATAAGTCTGATGCTTGTTTTAACGAAATATATCCCATTTTTCTCACCTCTGTACATATTGTACCACGTTTGGTATAATATAGTCAATATAATTATTCCAATATTGATATAATTTTATTCAATTTTTTAAAATTGAAATATATATCTATTTGTTTATCTTGATGGATTTTTATTTTACTTATAATTACTTTCATCGGTTCTGGAGTTGGATTTTCTAGTTTTAAGAATTCCTTAATCACTTTTGTTATATCTATGCTGTTATCTTCTTCTAAGTCTCTCTTATTCTGTTTTATTTCTTCATATTGCTTTTGTTTTTCTTCTATTTGTTCATTATATTTGTTTAACACTCTCTCGCAAATTTCCTCTGTAATTTTTCCTTCCAGTTTATCCATATACATTTTATCAATATTTGTTTTTATTAGCTCTATTTCTTTTTCTAGATTTTCTAGTAGTTTTTTGTAGTCATAGACTGTTTTACTATTTTTTATATTAAGTTCTATCTTTTTACTGTCTATATCTTGAAATAGCTCTTTTATGTAATTTAAGATTTTATTTTCTAAATGGTCGTAGTTGAAACCATGACAAGTGCAAATTTTAAGTTTTGAGTTTCTACGATAGTTATTACATATTGTAAAGTACTTATTACTTCTTGTGTCTTTCTTTATTCCTATTTTATGCCCACATTCATAGCAATACAAAAGTCCATCTAATAACGTATAATTCTTCTTTTTGTACCTTTCGTATTTTTGGACTATTATCATTTTTTGTACTGCATCATAAGTCTTTTTATCTATGATTGATTCATGGGTATTTTCTACAACATACCACTGTTCTTTTGGATTTTCTCTCATTTTTCTGTTTTTATAACTTATTCTACTTCTTTTATTTTGCACTGTTACTCCTGTATATATTTCGTGTGATAATATGTTTTTTATAGTCTTATTACTCCAAAATGTAGCCTTATTATATCTTAAACTGCTCGCTGTTGGAATTTTGTTATAATTTAAATACTCTCTTATTGCTCCTACTTGATTTCCTGATTTTGCCATATCAAATATTATTCTTACTATCTTTGCCTCTTCTTCGCATATTACTAAATGATTTTTATCTTCTTTATCTTGTACATAACCAAGTGGTGTCTTTCCTCCTACCCATTTTCCTTGTTTTTGCATGGTATGTAAAGCTGTTCTTATCTTTTTGGATAGATCCTTAGAGTACATATCATTTAATATTGATTTGAATGGAGCTATATCATTATTTCCATTGTTATCTAAAAAAGTGTCAATTCCATCATTTACTGAAACATATCTAATATTTTTCTCTGGGAACCAATTTTCTATGTATTCTCCTGTTCCTATGTAATCACGACCTAAACGAGATAAATCCTTTGTTACCACCATATTTATTTTATCTTGCTCAATATCATTAATCATTCTAGTAAACTCTGGTCTATTGAAGTTTGTTCCTGTATATCCTTGGTCTATGTAGATGTCTATTATTTCATATTCTTCTCCTAGATTTTTTACATATTCTTCTAATAGTATTTTTTGATTTTTTACACTTTCGCTATCATCATATCCCCTGTCCATATCTTCTTTAGATAATCTTATATAAATTGCAACTTTAAAAATCACATTTTTTACTTTTTCAAGCACCTAAACCTCCTTCCCATGCTTGAAAATAACTTAAATTCATATCTTGATTATAACTTTAGAAAAATATATTAGTCAAGTTATGAATTCAAATATAATTGTTTAAGCATTAAGCTATTTTCTTATCTAATAAGTTCTTTAAATAAAAAGCCAATATACTTTCTAACTCTTCTCCTTCATCATTAAAATAAACATTTATCTTAAAATCATTTTCCATATTGTCTTTCCTCCTGATAAAATATATTAAGTGAAATATAAAAAAAGAAGAGATTTTTTTCTCTTCCATACTATTATTATAAATATTTAATTTATTAAAACAATGAAATGATTTTGAAGTGTTTTTGAAATATATAGTATCTCCTTTTTCCTTAATTTTATGCTTACGCAGGAAAGTGTTAATAAGAAACACCTATAACACATAAAAGGTCAAGCCTTTTAGATTATTAATTTTGATTTTTTCTATTAAGTTATTAATAAATTTACCATGTATGGGAATTTTACTATTTTATAGTATTTATATTATTAAAAATAACTCTGGGCTTCATAAGTTTCCAGAGTCTCGATCTACTTTATCTAAGTATAACAAACTATTATTAAATTTGTCAACTATAATTTTACGTTTAAGTTTCGGTATTTTTTAGGAAAATCAAAAAATACCGAAAGTTAAATTTTGAATTCAAATTATTTCAAGCACTTCCATACACTCTACTTTGACCCAAACCTTCTGGAATGTTATGTAGTGTGACAGAAAATAATAACATATTTAGTTTTTTGCCGTTTGGCCTATTCTCAAATCTTTCAGCTATTTTATTTATAAAAAGTAAAAATATAACTCCTAATAATAGTCCAACTGTTGCTGGTATCCAAGATATTACTCCTTGGTTCTCAGCCATTTCTACAGCCGGAAGTATAAGCGACCATACACTTGCTGCAATCATAACTCCTGATGCAAATCCTACAATTATCTTTTGGAAATTTTCACTCATGTTTTTCTTCATAAAAAATACAAAACTACTTCCAAAACTTGTTCCAATAAATGGAATTAGAATTCCTCCAATACTATATAATATATTCAATGTTTTTGTCCTCCTATATTATATAATATTCTATTCTCGTGATTATGTTAATTTCATTTCCTTAATTTACTAATATAATAGTGTCAAAATGCTCCGTCCCCATTGACAGTCCCCATTGACACCCATTGATAATAGTTTTTCTGAAAACTCTGGTTTATATTTCCTTAAGTTGATTGGTTTTAAGTTTATATTTGTAAAACAATGTTTTGTTTCTCCTACTAAGACTGTTCTACCTGTCTTTTTATCTTTAACATCATATCCAACTGTCATCCTTACTCCTGTATATTCTTTTACAAAAACCTTTATTTGTATTATATCTCCAAATGTAACATGATATTTATATTCACAGTTTACTCCTAATACAGGAATTGTTATTCCATTTTCCTCTAATAGTGAAAATGGAAGTTCTATTTTGTCTAATAAATAGCACCTAGCTTCTTCTAAAAATCTTATGTAATTTGAGTGATGTACTACTCCCATTTTATCTGTTTCATAATAATTAATTTTTCTTTCAAATATCATTTTTATTGTCTTCTCCTTTACTTTTTATTGTATTATTAAACTTATATTAACATTTTGCAAATATCTAAAAGCAGACATTTTGTACTGAACCCAAAAAATTGGACATTTTTTGATTAGGTACTAGGCTGCTTTATTAATCTTTTTTAATTTAAGTCCAAAATATACTATGCTACAAATTATTATTCCAATAAAGATAAGTATTATATCATTTGTTCCTGTTTTTGGTAGAGGTGTATTTACTGTCGTATTGTCCTTCTTGTTACTATTATTGGTATTACTATTTAAATTGGTATTATTATTTTGACTATTATTTGAAGTATTGCCTGTATTATTGTTTGTGCCATTATTTGTATTATTGTTTTGACTATTGTTTGTATTATCTCCTGTATTAATATCATTAGAAGCTTTCTCAATTGTGATTGTTTTACTTATTCCATTAATTTCATTTCCTGAATATGATTTTTCATTCCCTAATGTTATAAACTTTGCTTCTTCTAAATTAAAGTTTAAATCTGTTTTATCTGTATTTATTAGCTTAAAACTTATTTTTAAATTATCTGTGCCTTTTTCTTCCATATCAATATATACACAAGCTACTTGTCCATTATTTTCTGAAACATATAAATTCTCTGATTTTTTATCTAATAGTTTTAAACTATTTCTATCATAATTTATTTTAAAACTTGCTCCTACAATTTTTTCACTTAAATTTATAGTAAGTATTATTTCATCATCTACTTTTAAATTTTTTGTTTTGTTCATTTCGATATCAATATTAAAACCTAGACTTATAGTAGATATACTTATTATTGCTATTAGAATTAAATTTATTAAAATAATTTTATTTTTCATTTATATCTACCTCCTATCTTTTTAATGCTTCTAATAGCCATTTTCCTTCTTCTGATAGTTCTTCTTTTGTCCACCCTGTTGTTTTATCAGTATTTTTTAATATTGACGAGCTTTCATCTTTATTTGATAAGTTCCAGCACATCCAACTAATGTTATTTTGATTTAAGAAATCTATCCATGTATTTGCCTCATTTATATCTATTGCACCATTTCCAGAAGCATCACATATACCAAATTCTGTTACAAATATTGGTAAACCTGCATTTAATGCTATAGTTGCTTTTTGTCTTAAATACTCTTTATGTGTTGCTGCATAAAAATGTAATGTATACATTATATTATCATATCCTGTAATTGGACTTTTAGCGACAACATCAACATCTTGTGACCATGTTGGTGTTCCTACTACTATTATTGCATCTGTATCAATATTTTTTATCGCTTTAATTACATCTTCTGCATATGGTTTTATATCTCTTTCCCACTTAACATCTCCATTTGGCTCATTACAAATTTCGTAGATTACATTATCATAATCTTTATATTTTGATGTCATTTCTTTAAAAAATTCAATTGCTGAGTTCTTATTTGTGTTTGGATTTCCATCACTTAAAATATGCCAGTCTATTATTACATATATTCCAGCATTTTTGGCATATTCAACACCATTGTTTACTATTTCGTGTAAAGATTTTGTGTAACCAACATTTGGGTCTGAATACATTGCAAGCCTTATTGCATTAATTCCCCATTCATCTCTCATATATGTGAATGCTTCTTGATTTACATATTGAGGAAACCATTGTAACCCATGTGTACTTACTCCCTTTAATTGAAAGTCTTCTCCATTTTTGTCTACAATATTTGTGGCATTAACTCTTAACTTTCCATGTTTTGCTACTGGAGTGCCTTCTTGTGGCTCTGGTTTTTCTTCTGGTTTATTATCGTCTTCTCCTGGCTTTTCATCATCTTTTCCTGGTTCTTTATCTCCTTCTGTGTCAAAGTCTAAATAATTCTCTGGAATCTTTGTTGTTAAGTCTTCTCCAAGTATACCTAAGTATATTTTTATCATTCTTGCAATGTCTTGTGTATCTAAAACATCATCATTTACTAAATTTGCTGCTAATCTTTCTATACTATCAACTTCTCTATTATCAGAGTAATTATTTTTAACTATTATTATATCTTCTATATCACATATAGAACCATCTTTATTTACATCTCCATATAAAACTACTATGTATTCTTCATTGTTCACTGTTATGTAATCTCCTGTTTTAATTACATCTGTATCTTCTAATATTCTATTATTAGAATCTTTTGCTGATTTTATCTTTGAGTCATATTCCATTATTTCTTTTTTTGTTGTTTTTCTTGAAACTGTTTTTTCATTTAATAAAATTGTTGCTACTTTTTGATTTTCTATTAAATTATTATAGTATTTAATGTCTTTAACATTATTATCAAGTGCAAATGATTTGCTTATTATAAATAATGCACAAATAAGTACTATTGCTATCATTATCCCTATTATTGCTATTCTTTTTTTCATATACTAATTCCTCCTTAAAACACTATTTTATTATACCACTTTTTTCCTATTATGTAAATAATTATGTTAATGAAAAGGCAATTTCTTTATACAGATAAGAAATGATTGCGCCTACACTTAAAGATATAGGTGTTTCTAGTATATAAAAAGATAATTAATGCACATTTTATGTGCATTAATTATCTTTTTATTATTTCATTATATTTAACTACTGTTACATTATCTGGTATATTTTTAAGAACTGTGCTATTTGCTCCAATTTTTACATTATTACCTATCTTTATTGGTCCTAGTATTTTTGCACCAGCACCAATCATAACATTATTTCCAATGTCAGGATGCCTTTTATATTTATCTTTTCCTGTTCCTCCTAGTGTTGCATTATGGTACATTGTACAGTCGTTCCCTATTGTCGCTGTTTCTCCAATTACAATTCCCATTCCATGGTCTATAAAAAACCTTCTTCCTATTTTTGCTCCTGGATGTATCTCAATTCCTGTAAAAAATCTTCCTATTTGTGAATTTAATCTTGCAAGGAAAAATAGTTTATGAATATATAAAAAATGTGATAGTTTATGAAATATTAATATATGAAATCCTGGATATAATATCATTACTTCTATAATATTTCTTGAAGCTGGATCTTTTCGTTTAATATTTTTTGCATCTTCATACAATTCTTTGAATGGTTTTAAAATTTTCATTTATATTCACCTATTGTATGGTATGATAATATTTTAGTTTTTGTACATTAAATAATATTTGGAATATAGCATTTTAGTTATATATATCCTCCAAAGAGCGAGCGATTAATAATCGCCCCTACATCTGTTGGAAAATTTCTTTAAAGTTAATGATAAAATTATTCATATTTTTATTTAATTGTTTTGTAATATTTTATCTACTTGTTCTTTTGTGATATATCCGTTTTCTACCATTGCATTAGCTACTTGTTTTTGTCTTTGTTTTGATAATTCTGGATTTTTGGTTGGTGAGTATACGCTTGGTGCATTTGGGATTCCTGCAAGTAGTATACTTTCATAATCTGTCATATCTATTGGATTTTTTCCAAAATATCCATTTGATGCTTCTTTTACAGTGTAATATCCATCTCCAAAGTAACTTGTATTTAGGTAAAATTCTAATATTTCATCTTTCGAATAATTCTTTTCTAATTCCCTTGCCATAAACACTTCTGCTATTTTTCTTGTAATCCTTTTTTCTTGTGTAAAGTATGTATTCTTTGCAACTTGTTGTGTTATTGTGCTTCCACCTTCTACAAAACTCATAGCTTGTATATCTTTTATTACTGCTCTACCTATTGATATTATATCTACTCCTCCATGTTTATAAAACCTATGATCTTCTACTGCAAGTACAGCATCTTTATAAATTTTAGGCATTTCTTCTAATTTTGTATAGTTTTCTATTGATTTTATACTATTTACTTTATCTTCTAGAGAGGTTTCTTGTATTGCTGTTTTATACATATTATATCCATCATTTATAGCTACACCAGCTATACCTCCTAGTCCTAATATCGCTAGAATTATTATTACAATTATTATTCTTTTTAATACTTTCATTTAAACCTCCCTATTCCTTTATGTATTGTGATTTATCACTTCTTTCATTGGGCACAGTACCACCTATTATTCTAATATACAAATTGGAAAAGAATTTTTAGCAATTATTTTTTGATTTTTAAGTAATATGGAGGAATGTCTGGATAATATTCGCTAATACGTTTTAATTCTCCATTTGCTAGTTTTATAGTTAAATTTGGATATGTCTTTATCATCTTATTATTTCCCCAATTCTTATAGATAAATTTAGATAAATTGGTATTTTCAATATATATATCATTGTATTTTTCTAATCTTTTTTCTTTATTTGATACATTTAAGTCATTTTCAACTGCAACTCTGGTTAAGAAAAAGTCTATTGCTACTCCTGATATTATACAATCTATTATTAGCGCTACTGTTAGTATAGTTGCTACACTTCTTAGTTTAATTACTCCAAATTTTGTTTTTATCCAGTTAATTAATTTATCTATTAAAGGATTTACAACCTTTATTAGGTATAGTCCCAGTAATCCCCAAAATATTGAATATATTAAGCATATTCTACCATTTATATTTAAGAACTTGTCCGAGTAATCCCACCATTTTGTATTAAGTAGTTTTTCTCCAATAAAACTTACAACATATTCTGTAACACTTCCACTTAAAAAACCACCTAAGAACAATGTGTGCACATCTTTCCCAAAATATTGTAATGTGCATATCATTACTACTGCTCCTAATCCATATATTGAACAAAATGGTCCATATAGAAAGCTTTGTCTTGATTCTATTACTCCATATAAAACAAAGGCATATAAGGTTTCTATTATATATCCTATAAAACTATATATAACAAAATATGCAAATATTCTCCATATACTTATTCCTGTTATTGTAAATTGCTTTTTTTTCATTTTTTATATCATTTCCTTCCTAGGAATAGATGCCATTTCTCAAAACGGGCGATTACTAATCGCCCCTACACATTCTATAGTATTTTCATTAAAGTATAAAATTATTTTTCAATTCAAATGTGCTAATATTGAGAAAATCTCATCAACAACAAATATACCTACTAAAGTATATATTATAATTTTTTGTTTCTTTTTTGAAATTGATAAAGATATTTTTTCTACTTTTTTTCTTACAAATGGATGCAATTTTTCTGTAAATAATATTCCAAGTATTCCCCATACTAATGAGTATAATATGCTTATTCTTCCTTGCAAATTCAATATATCATTTGAATAATCCCACCATCTTTGATTAAATAAAATCTCTAATATATAGGATACTATATACTCAAATACAGAAAATGCTATAACTGCTATAATGAACTTTAATATTTTATTTCCTTTTACATTTCTTAAACTACCTATTAATATTAAAGCTCCAAAACCATATATGGGACAAATTGGTCCAAATAGAAATCCCCTATTTACAAATGTACGTTCAACATACATTGCAAATATAACTTCAAGTGACCATCCCAAAAATGAGTATATAAAAAAATATATTATTGCCTTTTGTATATTTGATAGTCCTTTTTTGTCTGATACTACTAACTCATTCAATGTTTTACCTCCAAAATTATTCGATTAATTTTTCTTTTGTTAATTTTGGATATTTTATCATATCTTTTTGTTTTTATCAATTTTCTAAAATTTTACAGGCTAACTCTTCTAATTTTTTACTGGTTTCTTCATTTAAAGTTGACATTACTGTTATAGTTGGTTCATAAATTGTAATATCTTTCATATTGCTTATTATATCTTTCATACATTTTCCTGCTGATGGTGCCCAAGTTCCATTTTCAATTATACCAATTTTACGATTTTGATAATTTTTTGCCTTTAATTGATTTAAAAATTGTTCCATTGGTGGAAATACCCCCATATTATAGCTTGAAGCAGCAAATATGATTTTGTCATATCTAAATGCATCTTCTATTGCATCTGCCATATCATCTCTTGCTAAGTCTTTTAATATTACTTTTTTTTCTCCTTTTTGCTCTAATTTTTCAGCTAATTTTTTTGCTACATTTGCAGTATTACCATATATAGAAGCATATGCAATGAGTATTCCATCTTCTTCTGGTGTATAACTGCTCCATGTATTATATTTATCTATATAATATTCTAGATTTTCTTTTAATATCGGACCATGTAATGGACAAATCATTTTTACGTCTAATGTAGCTAATTTCTTTAATAATGCTTGTACTTGTGCTCCATATTTTCCTACTATATTAAAATAATATCTTCTTGCTTCTTCTATCCATTCTTCTTTTACATCAAGTGTTCCAAATTTTCCAAAACCATCTGCTGAAAATACAATTTTTTCTGTTTTTTCATAAGTTACCATTACTTCTGGCCAATGAACCATTGGTGCCATAAAAAATTGCAAAGTGTGTTTTCCTATGTTTATTTCTTCTCCTTCTTTTACTTCGACTTTTCTTTCTTCTAAATTTGGTATATTGAAAAATTGTTTTAACATTACAAATGTTTTTTGATTTCCAATTATTTTCATTTCTGGATATTTATTTGCTATTTCACCTATGTTAAAGGCATGATCAGGTTCCATATGCGATACTACTAAATAATCTGGACTTTGTCCTTCTAATGCTTTTTCTAAATTTTCTAACCATTCTTTAGATTTTCTTTTATCTATTGTGTCCATTATTACATTTCTTTCATCTTTTATTAGATAAGAATTATATGATATTCCATTTGGGACAACATATTGACCTTCAAATAAGTCTATCGTTTTATCGTCTGCTCCAATATATATTATATCTTCTGTAATCTTCATTACTAATTATTCCTCCTTTTTAGCACTTTAGGGCGTTTTCGGATTTTTTCTCCGATTGCGCCCTTACATTTTCTAAATTTGAAAACGCTTTTAAATTATTCTTCGACTTTTTCAAACATTTCTTTTCCTACCCCACATAATGGGCATACCCAATCATCAGGTAAATCAACAAATTTTACTCCTTCTTTTTCTTCATCATAAATATAACCACATACTGTGCATTTGTATTTTTCCATAATCTTCACTCCTATCTTTTTTTGTTGTAGTTATTATATCACTATATCAGAAAAAAGCAAATTATTTAAGCACTTTTTATTTCTTGATTATTGCATTCTAGTATCTTTTCTATAGTAATACCCTTATTATGCTCTATTCTTTCCCATTTATAATTTCTTTTCCATAATGCAATTATATTTACTGGTATCCATGTTAATATAAATATTGGAAATGTCAATATTCCCTTTAAGTTATCTTTTATTCTTTTATTGTTAGATTTTATTGCAAAGATTGATAGAGCAACACTTGTTAAGTAACAACATAATAATGAGGAAAATGTGTCATGACTAATTCCATATATTATTGCTAATATTATATGTAATGCAAATGCAATACTACTTACAATTTGCAATGTTGGTGCCATTAAAAATATTAAAGCATCAATACAATTTAACTTTCCTTTTATTCCTTCTTGTATTAGGTTAGGTGCATAATTTAATAAGCATTGATTTGTTCCTATTGACCAACGCATTCTTTGTTTAAAAGATTCTTTTAAAGTTGTAATTTGTTCATCATATGTTATTGCTTCTCTTACAAAGGCTATTTCTTCATTATTTATTGCACATTTTACAGATAGTTCTATATCTTCTGTCATGCTTTTAGGGTTATAACCTTTTTTGTACAGCCTTTCTTTTGCTATCATAAATCCTGTTCCATTGATAAAACTAGATTGTCCTATATTCATTCTTGCTCTATTGAAGAAATGATTTTGTATCATATAATATAGTGTATAACAATTAGATATCCATGTGTCATGTGGATTTTTGCTATCTCTATATCCTTGTGCTAATTGATATCCGCTGCATAAAGCATCATTCATTTTTTCTATAAATTGTGGATGTACTACATTGTCTGCATCAAAAATTATAAATGCATCATAACAGTTAAAATTATCATTTAAGTATTTAAAACTGTATTTTAGTGCTTCTCCTTTTGATTTTATTCTTTTTGAAGATTCTATTATTTTTGCATTGTTCTCTATTGCAATTTCTCTTGTTTTGTCATTACAGTTATTCGGAAATACAAAAACATCGTATAATTCTTTTGGATATTTTTGCTTTTCTAAACTATCTAATAAATTTCCTATTACCTTTTCTTCATTTCGTGCAGGAATTATAATTGCAAATCTATTTTTTGCATTTGTCTTCTTTATCTTTTTCTCCTTTAAAAATACAAA
>CAPZDM010000033.1 GCA_948745425.1 uncultured Clostridia bacterium | reverse complement strand
GGGCGTCCCTACACATGTAATTATAATTTTAAAATATAAAATCATCTCCACAAACACAAATTTTACATTAATGTCTAAAATGTCTCATACCTGTAAAAATCATAGCTATTCCATACTCATTACATTTATCAATTGAGTCTTGGTCACGTACAGAGCCACCAGGTTGAATAATTGCAGTAATACCAGCATTGTGAGCTGCCTCAACACAATCATCAAAAGGGAAGAAAGCATCAGAAGCCAAAACTGCACCTTTTGTTACACCAGGAGCAATAAGTTCTTCAGCATGTTCAAAACATTGTTTAGCTGCCCAAATTCTATTTACTTGTCCAGGTCCAATTCCAATAGTTTGCTTATCCTTAGCAATAGCAATACCATTTGATTTAACATATTTAACAATTTTCCAAGCAAACATCATATCTTCTAATTCTTTATCAGAAGGTTTTCTATCAGTAACAACAGTATAATCCTCCAATAATTTAGAATCTATAGTTTGAACTATTATTCCACCATTAATTTTTTTAATATCATAACTACCTTCAGGCTGTTTAACATTTATATCAGGTAGTTCTAATAATCGTAAATTTTTCTTTGATTTTAGTAATTCTAATGCATCAGGTGCAAAAGAAGGAGCAACAATAACCTCTAAGAAGATTTCCTTCATTTCTTTAGCAAGTTCCATAGTAACTTCACGATTTACTGTAACTATTCCACCAAAAATAGAAGTTTTATCAGCATTAAAGGCCTTTTTCCAAGCTTCATATATATTTTCTTTATCACTACCAACACCACATGGATTTCCATGTTTGCAAGCAACTACAGTTGGTTCTTCAAACTCTTTTAGTAACTCTAATGCGCCATTAGTATCATTTATATTATTAAAAGATAATTCTTTACCATTTAATTGTTTTGCGATAGTTAAAGAACCAGTACATTTTCCAATCTCTTTATATAAAGCACCTAATTGGTGAGGATTTTCACCATATCTCATTTCTTGTACTTTTTCATAAGTCAAAGTTAGTTCGCTAGGGAAAGAAGTGTCATTCCTTTCTTTTTTCAAATAATTACAAATCATAGCATCATAATTTGCAGTATGTTCAAAAACTTTATTCATTAAGTAAAACTTAGTATCAAGACTAACTTGTCCATTAGACTTTAATTCATTTAAAACTTTTTCGTAATCAGCAGGGTCTGTAATAACGCTAACATCTTGATAATTTTTAGCAGCACTACGTAACATTGTAGGACCACCAATATCAATGTTCTCAACGCACTCTTCACGAGTTACATTATCCTTTAAAATAGTAGCCTTAAAAGGATATAAATTTACAACTACAAAATCGATAGTATCAATACCTAAATCTTCTAATTGCTTCATATGTGTTTCTTTAGAACGCATAGCTAAAATTCCTGCATGAACTTTAGGGTGTAAAGTTTTAACTCTACCATCTAAACACTCAGGGAAACCTGTAAGTTCAGAAATTTCAATAACATTTACCCCTTCATCTTTCAATTTTTTATAAGTACCACCTGTAGAAATAATCTCTATAGCTAAATTCTCTAATTCCTTTGCAAATTCCACAATACCTGTTTTATCAGATACACTAATTAGGGCCTTCATAAAATCATCCTTTCAAAATTAATTTCTAATATATTATATCAGTTATTTTCCAAAATGCAAGAAAAAACTCATACATGCGGTTTTTCCGTATTGCAATGTGCCTTTATGTATGATATAATTGAAAAGAATTAAACATAGTAATATAGTTTCTATTAGAGAGGAATGATATATATGGCGACATTTAAAAAGATAGTATTTTATGGCATAGTTATAGCCGTATTTGCAATATTTTCTAACTATATGATAAAAATTGGATTAAGAAATACATATAAAACAATATCAGGAGAAATAAAAAGTTCTTCGCCAGAAATAATTATGAGTGAAGTAAAAACAACAGATATAAACGGATATGCAAAGGGAAAGGTGAAAAATAATTCAGATAAGGATATAGACAGAATATATATAAAACTTGATTTATATTCTAAAAGAAATGTAAACATGGGCACCGAATATTTAGAAATTAATAATTTAAAAGTAGGCAAAGAACAAGACTTCGAAATAAATTATAGATATTCAAATGTAGACCATTATGAAATAACATTTATAGATAGTAAAACACTATTAAGAGAACAGTTCTCGTAAATTGGGACGGTTCTCTTTTACATTTTCTGGAAATTGTGATATGGTGTCTCATTCCTATAAGAAAATTTAAAAATTTTCTTTACAAAACTTTCAAACAATTATATAATATACCATGACCTATAATATAATTATATTATGGAAGGAGAGAATAAATCTATGAATTTAAGAAATATTTTAAGTGGAATCACTGGAATTAAAGCAAAAGGCGATGTAGACATAGAAATAAAAACAATCACAAGTAACTCAAAAGAAGCTACAAAGGGGTCATTATTTATAGCAATAAAAGGTTATGAAACAGATGGACATGAATATATAGAAAATGCAATAGAAAATGGTGCTACAGCCATAATGATACAAGAGGGATATGACTATAGAAAAATTGCTACAAATGAAAACATAACTCTATTAATTGTACCAGACACAAGAATTGCAGAAGCAATATGTGCATCAAACTTTTTTGAAAACCCTGAAAAGAAATTAAAATTAATAGGAGTTACAGGAACAAAAGGAAAAACAACAACAACATTTATGATAAAAGAGATATTAGAAAAACAAGGTAAAAAAGTTGGTCTTATAGGAACAGTTGCATCATATATAAATAGTAAAAAAATTGAAGACTCAGACAGAACAACACCAGACAGTATACATTTATATGAATTACTAAGAAAAATGGTAGATGAAAAATGTGAAATTGCAGTTATGGAAGTTTCATCACAAAGCCTAAAACTAAATAGAGTATATGGACTACATTTTGATATTGCAGTATTTACAAATCTCTCAGAAGATCATATCAGTCCAAAAGAACATCCAGATATGGAAGACTATTTCACATCAAAATTAAAATTATTTGATATGTGTGATATTGCATATGTAAATGCAGATGACTTATATGGTCAAAGAGTAATACATGAAGCAAAATGTGAAATTAAAACATATGGGATAGATAATGCGTCAGATAATTTTGCAAAGGACATCACAATAACAAATTCATATGCAGACTTCAAACAAAAGCTTTATGGAAAAAATGAAAGAATAAAAGTAGGAATACCAGGAAGATTTAGTATTTACAATGCACTTGCTGCAATATGTGTATGTGTAAAATTTGATGCTACTGTTGAAACAATAAAAGAAGCTTTAGCAGACATAAAAGTTCCAGGAAGAAGTGAATTAATACCAAACAAAAAAGAACTTACTATTATGGTAGACTATGCTCATTCACCAAAAAGTTTAGAAAGTATTTTATTAGCAGTTTCAGCTTATACTAGAGGAAGAGTAATTTGTGTTTTTGGATGTGGAGGAGATAGAGATACAGGTAAACGTCCTATAATGGGTGAAATATCTGGAAGAGTAGCAGATTATACTATTATTACTTCTGATAATCCAAGAACTGAAGAACCAGAAAAAATAGTAAATCAAATAGAAGAAGGAATAAAAACAACAAAAGGTAAATATGAATGTATAGTAGATAGATATGAAGCAATAAAAAAAGCAATAAGCATGGCAAACAAAAACGATATAATTGTTCTTGCAGGAAAAGGACATGAACCATATCAAGAAATAAATCATAAGAAACATCCATTTGATGAAAGAATAATTGTAAACGAAATAATAAACGAAATGGAGAAAAAATAAAAATGGAATCGGAATTAAAGATACTAGTTGTATCATTTTGCATTACAGTAATACTTTCATTAATTATAATACCGATATTAAGAAAATTAAAAGTAGGTCAGATAGAAAGAAAGGAAGGACCAGTAAGTCATTTACAAAAGCAAGGTACACCTACAATGGGTGGGATAATAATTGCAACAACAATTACTATTTTAGGATTATTATTATCTGCAAAAATAAATGCAATAATGCCACTCATATTGGTATCATTAGGATTTGGACTTATAGGATGCATAGATGATTCAACAAAATTAAGATATCAAAATACAAAAGGAATAAGTCCCTCAACAAAAATGTTGGGATTACTTGTAATATCAGTTATCTATGCATTAGTTCTAACAAACAATGAAAATATAGGTACTAAAACGCTAATACCAATAATTAATATATATATAAACATGCCAATACTTATTTATATTCCATTTGCAATATGTACAATGCTTGCAACAACAAATGCAATTAATTTAACAGATGGAATAGATGGGCTATCAACAAGTGTCTCAATGATAATAATAGCATGTTTAACAGTTATAGGAATTATTAATGGAGAAACAGAAGTAGCATTATTTGGAAGTTTAGTTAGTGGAGCTTGTTTGGGATTTCTAATGTTTAACTTACACCCAGCAAAAGTATTCATGGGAGATACAGGTTCTTTACTATTAGGAGGAGCTATTGTGTCAATGGCATTATATTTAAAAATGCCATTATTACTAATAATAATTGCAATAGTACCAGTTTTAGAGACACTTTCAGTAATAATTCAAGTAGCATATTTTAGAAAAACAGGGAATAGAATATTTAAGATGGCACCACTACATCATCATTTTGAATTATCTGGGTGGAAGGAAAGTACAGTAGTTTCAGTATTCAGCCTGATTACGCTTATTGCATGCATTATTGGAATTTTAATTAGTTGAAAAATAATTCTTTTCCAACATATGTAGGGACAATGTAGGGGCACCGTTTGCGAGAATACCAGTGAGACATGACACCACTGTGCCCATTAAAAACAAAATTTTGAAATATACAAAACATGAGAGAAAGGAGAATGATATTAGCATGGCAAGACCAAATAATAAAACTACAAAACAAGGTCAATTTGATTTTATTCTATTCGTAACAGTATTAGTAATGCTTGGATTTGGTCTAGTAATGGTATTATCAGCAAGTTCTCCATCAGCATTATCTGAAGGAAGAGATAGTCGTGCATATGTAAACACTCAAGCCATAAGTGCAGTAGTAGGAATAATAGCAATGTTAGCTATCTCAAAAGTAGACTATAGAAGATGGGGAAAATTTTATAAAATAGCATATATTGCTTCAATTTTAATATTATTAGCAGTGAAATTACCAGTAATTGGTAAGTCAGCAGGTGGAGCAAATAGATGGATAAAAATCACATCTACACAAACAGTTCAACCATCAGAATTAGTAAAGATTGCAATGATTATATTTTTTGCAAGATATCTAACAGACCATAAAAATGAAATACATACCTTCTTAAAGGGATTTATTTACCCATTATTATTAATAGCTCCAATAATAGGTATATTAATATTTGTACAATCACACTTAAGTGCGTCAGTAATTATAGGTATGATTGTAGTAATATTAATGCTTATGGCAGGAACAAAATTTAAATATTTTATAACAGTAGGAACTCCAATAGCAGGAATAGGAATTGGAGCACTATACATATTAGCGAAATACTTTGAAAAAGGAGCATACAGATTAGCCAGAATAACATCATTCATGGATCCTTGGGCAGATCCAACAGGAGATGGTTGGCAAGTAATACAAAGTTTATATGCAATAGGTTCAGGAGGATTATTTGGGGTAGGACTAGGAAATAGTACTCAAAAATATCTATATCTACCAGAACCACAAAATGACTTCATCTTTTCAGTTATTGCCGAAGAATTAGGATTTGTTGGATGTTTAGCAGTAATAATATTATTTGGAATATTTATATGGAGGGGAGTACTTATTGCAATGAAAGCACCAGACTCATTTGGGAGTCTAGTTGCAATAGGAATTACATCATTAATAGGATTACAAGCAATAATAAACATAGCAGTTGTTACATCATCAATGCCAAACACAGGAATGCCATTACCATTCTTCAGTTATGGAGGAACAGCATTATTAATATTATTATGTGCAGTAGGAATTTTGCTTAACATATCAAGATATCAGAAAACATAATGTACGGACGCCCTTTGGGCGTCCGTGAAATTGAAACAAATTTAAAGGGGGGACAAAATGAAAGCCATCATTGCAGCAGCAGGAACTGCTGGACATATAAATCCAGGAATTGCTATAGCAAATAAAATAAAAAGAGAAGAACCAAATTCAGAAATCATATTTATTGGAACAGACAGGGGACTAGAAAACAATTTAGTTCCAAGAGCAGGATATAAACTAGAACAAGTTGAAGCATATGGACTAGGGAAAAATATCATAAAAAATTTCAAAACATTTAAAGGGATTTTTCAAGCAAAAAGAATTATAAAAGAATTCAAACCAGATATAGTCATAGGTGTTGGTGGTTATATCTGTGGACCAGTAATACTTGCAGCACATAAACTAAAACTACCAACTATATTACATGAAAGCAATGCTTTTCCACGGAAAAGCAGTAAAATTGTTAGCCAAAATCACAGACACAATATTAATAAGTTTTGAGGATGCAAGAAATAGAATTACAAATGCAAAGAAAATTGTATTAACAGGAACTCCAATAAAAATAAATACTACTAAACTAACAGAAGACCAAAGAAAAGATATAATAAATCAATTGAATTTAAGCAATGAAAAACCAATAATTTTAATATTTGGAGGAAGCCAAGGAGCAAAAAAGATAAATGAAGCAGTAATCGATTTATTGTCACAAAACAAAAACTTAAATTATCAAATAATTTTATCAGCAGGAGAAAAGCAATATGATAATGTAATAAAACAATTAAAAGAAAAAAATATAGAAATTTCCCAAAATAGAGATGTAAAAATTTTTCCATATATCTACGATATGGGTGAAATAGAAAAAGCATCAGATATATTAGTATGTAGAAGTGGAGCGACAACAATTGCAGAGATTTCAGCAATAGGAAAACCGGCAATCTTTATACCATTACCAAATGTATCAAATAATCATCAAACTTATAATGCAAAAGTTCTAGAAAATATTAATGCAGCAAAAATAATAAAAAATGATGAACTTACAGGAGAGAAATTAGACAATATGATAAACTCAATGATTTATGATAAGAGTAAATTAAAACTCATGGGAGAAAATGCCAAAAAGATAGAAATTAAAAATATAGAAGACAGAATATATAAAGAAATAAAACAATTAGTAAAAAATATGTAAAAAATTGCGATGAAAATTTCTTGAATTAATCTATGAAATTAAATATAATAAAGTAGTTGTATTAATTTAGGAAGGAGGAAAGCATATAAATTGGGATATGCTTAATTAAACATGATAAAAAAATTTTACGGAGGAAAATTTATAGATAAAGAAAAATTATATACAGAAGGAATAAAATACCCAATAAAAATAGAGTATTATAAAATATATGATAATGCACAAAACAGAGAAATAACTCAATATGGATTAGAAGTTGTAAAAACAGAATATAAAGAGGAAAATATAAACATAGAAAATCAGCAAATATTAGATGTTACTAAAGAAGAAAGAATTATAGACAATATTTTGGACAAGTTAAAAAACAATGAAGTCACACCAATAATTGCAAAATATATAGTCGAAGATTTAGTATATGATTTATAAAAATATTTCCTTGACCTTTTAATATATTTGATATATAATGCAAAACATAAATGTTGTTTTGTTGACCACAAAATGTACATTAGGAAGGAATGAAATTAAATATGGCTGATAGATTAATAATAGTCGAATCTCCAGCAAAAGCCAATACAATAAAAAAATTCTTAGGAGGAAGTACAAAAGTAATTGCGTCAATGGGACATGTAAGAAATCTTCCTAAATCAAAATTAGGAGTAGACGTAGAAAACGATTTTGAACCAGAATATATAAATATTAGAGGAAAAGGGGACTTAATTAAAAGCTTAAAAAAAGAAGCTAAAAATGCAAAAAAAGTCTATCTTGCAACTGACCCTGACCGTGAAGGAGAAGCCATTGCATGGCATTTAGCATATATATTAGGAATACCAGAAGATACAATTTGTAGAGTAGCCTTTAATGAAATAACCAAAAATGCAGTTCAAGAAGGTGTAAAAAACCCTAGAAAAATAGACTTAAACTTAGTAGACGCTCAACAAGCAAGACGTGTACTAGATAGAATAGTCGGTTATAAAATGAGTCCAGTGCTATGGAAAAAAGTAAAAAGAGGTTTATCAGCAGGAAGAGTACAATCAGTAGCAGTAAAACTAATAGTAGATAGAGAAGAAGAAATAGAAAAATTTATACCACAAGAGTATTGGAATATCTATGCAATGCTTGAGGATAAAAAAAGCAAAAAGAATTTTGAAGCAAAGTTTTATGGGAAAAACTCAAAGAAAATAGAATTAACAAATAAAACTGAAGTTGATAAAATCTTAGAAGAAATAAAAAATGAAAAATTCATCATAAATAGTATCAAAAAAACAGAAAAGAAGAGAGTTGCAGCACCACCATTTACAACAAGTACAATGCAACAAGAAGCATCAAGAAAACTGGGATTTACCCTAAAGAAAACAATGTCTGTTGCGCAAGGTTTATATGAAGGTGTTACAATTCCTGGACATGGTAGTGTAGGTCTAATAACATATATGAGAACAGACTCAACCAGAATATCAGAAGTAGCAAGAACTTCTGCAAAAGAGCAAATTGAGAAAAAATTTGGAAAAGATTATTATGAAAATAGATATTATAAAACAAGTTCAGAGGCACAAGATGCACATGAGGCAATAAGACCAACATATGTAGAATTAGAACCAAATGAGATAAAAGATGCATTAACAAAAGATCAATTTAAACTATATCAACTAATATATAATAGATTTATTGCAAGTCAAATGGCAGCAGCAATTTTTGATACAATGTCTGTTGATATACAAGCAGGAGAATATAACTTTAAGGCAAACGGTCAAAAGCTTAAATTCAAAGGTTTTATGACATTATATGTTGAAACAAAAGATAATGAAGAAGAAGAAAAAGATACACAATTACCAGACTTAAATGAAAGAGAAGAATTAAAAAAAGAAAAAATAGATACAAAGCAGAGTTTTACTGAACCACCACCAAGATATACAGAAGCAAGCCTTGTTAAGGCATTAGAAGAAAAAGATATAGGAAGGCCAAGTACATATTCACCAATAATAACGACAATATTAGAAAGAAGATATATTGAAAAAGACAGAAAACAACTTGTACCTACAGAATTAGGAAAAGTAGTAAACTCATTATTAATAGAAAACTTCAGTGATGTAATAAATGTTGATTTTACTGCAAATATCGAAAACCAATTTGATAATGTTGCAGAAGGAAAAAAAGAATGGAAAGACATAATAAGAGAATTTTATACTCCATTTGAAGAAACAATAAAAAAAGTAGAAAAAGAGCTAGAACATGTAAAATTAGAAGATGAAGTATCAGATATACCCTGTGATAAATGTGGAAGATTAATGGTATATAAATATGGTAGATATGGAAAATTCCTAGCTTGCCCAGGATACCCTGAATGTAAGAATGCAAAACCTATAATTGAGACAATAGAAGAAAAATGTCCTAAATGTGGAGGAAATGTAATTGTAAAAAAATCAAAAAGAGGAAGAAGATTTTACGTATGTGAGAATAATGCAGAAGGTAAATGTGATTACATTTCATGGAACAAACCAGGAACAGAAGAAAAGAAAACACCAAAAAAGAAAACCACCACTGTGCCCAATATAAAGGAGGAATAAATATGTTAAAAGATGAAAAAGGAATGTCAAAAGTAGAATTAGTAGTTGGAGTAATAGTAGTAATATTAATAGTAGCATTTGCAGTTTTTCTATCAATAGGTGAAAGAGAACCAAAGAAAAATGAAATAAGTAATAATATTACTAATGAAGTAAAAAATGAAGTAGATAATACAGCAAACGAAATACAAAATACAGTAACTGAGCCAAACAGTGAAAACAATACAAATAATAATGAAAACATATAAAAGAACCCCCAGTCCACTTGGTGGACAGCCCCCTTGTTAAAGGGGCTCTAGAGCTAGTTCACAGAAGATTCGGTTCTCAATATATAATAAAACCATTATTTAGTAACAATAAAATAAATAATTAAAAAATAACGGAAAGCATAAATTCAAATCTGAAAGCATATAGATATAATGCGTGTGCAAGTAGGAGGAGAATTTATGTTTTTTATATTTAATAGGCTCAAGATATATTCATATTTAATTGTATTAAGTACGATAGTCGTACTATTTTTTACAGCAGCTGTATTATCAGAGGCAAATAATTTAGAAACCTTAACAACATCTAGTATTGCTGATGATGGAAAAATGCCAATTGAAAAAGTAAACACAGATGAAAAGAAAATAGCAATAACAATAAATTGTATAGAAACAAACCAAAATATAGAAGAAATACTAGAGATACTAAACAGTAGTTCTGTAAAAGCAACATTTTGTATATCTGGTGATTGGGTTAAAAAATATCCAGAAATAACAAAAAAAATCAGTGAAAGCAAGAACTGCATAGCTAATATGTCAAACAATTATAAAGATATGTCTGAATCAACTTATGATGAAGCTATAAAGAGTATAGAAGAGGGTGCAAATAAGCTAAATACATTAATAAATAAAAAAGTAAAATTATTCAAATGCCCTTATGGAAAATATAATGATAATTTAATAAAAGCTGCAAAAGATAAAGGATATACAGTAATAGGATTTAATATAGACACTTTAGATTATCAAGGATTAGAGGCAAATGTCATATGGAATAATATAAAAAATAGAATTACAAATGGGAGCATAATTTCAATGAACTCAAATTCGGAAAACATAATTGAAGAATTAAAATTAGTAGTAAAATCTTTAAAAGAAAGAGACTATAATATAGTTACAGTAGAAGAATTACTAAATACATAAATGTATAAAAACATTACAAAAAATACATAATAAAGATGAGGAAAAATTTGAAAAATTATAGAAACTTTTTTGAATTAGTGTATCCTCGGGAGGGAATTATATTATTTATGGCCTTTATAGGAATTATTTCAGATTCTAAGAGTGAAAAAATAATAAAAATGATATTAGATGAAAAATTAGATAAAAGTAATAATATCATTATAATTAATTCAAAAAGCGTAGAGAATTTAAAAAATATTAAATTTGAAACAGTATTAATTGCAAATAACAATAATATAATTAAAGAGAATAAAGAAACTCTAAATAAAATAATAACTAATACAAAATATCTTATTATAAATGCAGACATTGATTTAGAATTGGAATTTGAAGAACAAGTAGAACTTAATGTCATAACCTTTGGATTTAATCCTAAAGCAACAATAACAGCATCAAGTGTAGAAGACGACATTTTATTATGTATCCAAAGAAATATAAAGGATATAGAAGGGAATATAATTGAACAACAAGAAATGAAAATAAGATTTTTTGGAGAAAATATAGGCATAAATACAAATAATCTTATGGGAATCTCAGCAATCATGCTTCTATACGGTAAAATTAGCCAAAAAACTGAAAAAAATTAACAAATTATGTAGACAAAACCAGAAAAATGTTGTATAATAAGTATTGTACTACGAATTTAGTTAAAAAAACAATAGAAAAAATAAGAAGGAATAGGGAGGAAAAAAAATTGAATACAAATTATTTAGATAACAACCACTTAGTATTAGTGGGAAAAGTAGCAAGTGAAAAGAGATTCAGTCATGAAATCTATGGAGAGAGTTTTTACATATTTGATATGGAAATACCACGTTTAAGTGAGACATTTGATTTAATACCAATAACAATATCAGAAAGATTAATTAATGATAATCAACTAGAAATTGGTAAAAAGATAGTTGTAAAAGGGCAATTCAGATCTTACAACAGTTATGAAAATGAAAAAAGTAGATTAGTGCTAACAGTATTTGCAAAAGACGTTATTCCAGAAGAAGAAATTGAAGAAAGGGCAGAAACAGACGAAGACATAGACTTAAATATATCAAACGAAGTAACATTAATCGGTCACATTTGTAAAAAGCCAATATATAGAAAAACACCATTTGGTCGTGAAATTGCAGATGCATTATTAGCAGTAAATAGAGCATATAATAAATCAGACTATATACCAGCAATTGCATGGGGAAGAACAGCAAGATTCTGTGACACTCTAGAAACTGGTACACAAGTAAAAGCAGTAGGAAGAGTACAATCAAGAATATATCAAAAAAAATATGAAGACGGAACAGTAGAAGACAGAACAGCATATGAAGTATCAATATCAAGCCTAGAAGTAATAAAAGAAGAAAATGAACCAACTACAGAAGCAGAAAATCAAGAAGCAGTCTAAAATAGCCTAACTCATATAACCACATATATATAACACAAAAATCAAACGAGTCATCGTTTGATTTTTGTGTTAACTTTTAAATATAAAATACTAAAAAACTATTGCATAAAAAAATTAAAATGATAAAATATATGTAAGATATATAAAAGAGAGGTAAAAGTAAGTATGAATACTAAAAAGAAAATTTTAATAATAATATCAATAATAGCAGTAATAATAATTGCATTAACAGGCACAGTAGCTGGAATGATTATAACAGGAAAAGTCGCAATAACAACCAGACAAAAATTAGCAAAAGGATTATCAGACATAGGAAGTAAAGCATCAATATCAAACTTAGAAAAAAATATTAAAGAACAAGAAAAATTATATGAAAAACCATTTGAAACAGAAACAACAATTACAGGAACAGTAAACAAAATGGAATTAAATAATACAAATGGAATGGAAGAAATACTAAGAGAAGTAGAAAATGTAGTTAATAACACTAAAATTACAAATACCCTTAAAGCTGACTTAAAAAATAATAAAATAAAGGAAAACTTAAAAGCAAATGTATCAGATATAGTAGATGAAATATCTATAGATGCAGAATACAATAATGATATGATATCTCTAAGGTCAAATGAATTAAACGAAAAATACATCACATTTACAAAAAAAGATATAGAATCAAGTTATGAATATAATGAATTAATGCAAATATTTGAATTGCTAGAAAATACATGTAAAAGAGAAACAACAAGTTTATATCTAACAGACACAGAGAAAGCTCACTTTGTAGAAAACTATGGAGAAATTTTTTCAGAATATATAACAGACAATATGTTAAAAAAGGAAAAAATAGACATTACAATAGATGGACAAACAAAAGAATGTGACAACATAAGTTTTAGTCTAAACAAAAATCAAATTATTGAATTAGTTGGAAAATACCTAAAGCAATTAGAACAAGATGAAAAAGGAAGACAAATAGTAATAGGCAAAATTCAATCAGTAGTTAATACATTTAACGAAGAAGATTTAGAAGAATTAATAGCAGATATAAAAGAAGAATTATTATATTTAGAAGATAGTGCAAGCATAAAAGTTTCAATATATTGTACAATGTTTACAACTTATGGATTTAATATTGAATTTCATGCAAATGATGAAGAATACTATATAATAGACTTAGTTCTAGGAAAGAAAGAAGACAAATTAAATATATCAAATAAAGAAAGACAAATCTTAAAAGCCATAAAAGCAGACAATAGAATAAATATTGATATTCTAGGAGAAAATGAAGATTATATGACAGTATCAATTACAACAAATGGAACACAACAAACAGTACAATTAAAAATCAATGATAATACAGATAATATAAAACTTGATATTACAATAATAAATGAAGAAAAAATAAAAACAGCAGATGAAAATACCTTAGAAAGTAGAATACAAGCTGTTCTACAAGTAGAAGACAATGTTATAGACATTACACTAAACATTGCATCAAGCCTAAAATATGTAAATTCTATTGAAGAGACAACATTCACAGATTCGAATTCAATAAATTTAGTAACAGCAGAATCAGTAGAAGTACAAGAATATATAAATAAACTTCAAAATAATGCAATAACACTTGTAAGAAACGCTGTACAAAACTCAAAATTAATTCAAGAAATATATAAATTGTATGCAGGAAATGTAACACAAAGCACTACAAATCAAGAAGTACAGAATTTTAATAATATGTTTAAAGCTTATATTGGAAAGCAAAATGCTTCAGCAATGAAAACATTATTACAACAAATATCAAATAGTAATTTAACAAACGAAAGCCATAAAGTATCTGTAAGTATTGTAGAAAATGGAAATGTAGTATTAAATTCTACAACAAATCCAGAAGAAATAAATTCAGCAGTAAACATATTAAATGCAGATTATGAATATGAAGTTCTAGGAACAGCAGTAGACTCTCAAGGCTATATTACAGGAATAGAAATTAGAAAACAATAAAAAACTTTCGTCAATTTGATTTTTCCCTAATCATTTGATATAATATATGTAGATTTATTCAAGAATAATGGTTGAAGAAAGGAAGTAAGAACTAATATGCAATACAAAGGGAAATGGAATCAAAAGTGGAACCTGAAAAGGAAATGGTTACAAAACCAGAAAAAATCATGGACACTTGAAGAAATGCTAAATAGGTACAACGAACTTTTGAATATGCAAGAACAACTTGAAAAAGGAGAAATTCCAGAAGCTTTGTTTAGCTCAGAAGACAATAAGATTTTTTCATTTTTCGATATGATGAGCACATTTGCGAATCATAAAAGAAGAAAGACAGAGACCACGCTTTTATAAAGGCGTGGTCTCTGTCTTTTATGGTTTATAATTAAATATATATAATACACTTGAAAAATTTACAAAATATGTGTATAATAAAAAAGTAGAAAAAAATGAAATATATTATATTCATTTAATAAGGAGGAATTTAAAATGGTAGAAGATAGTCAAATAGAAGCAACAGTCTCACCTTTTGCTGTAAAAAAAGGAGAAATAAAAACTTTTGATGGTAAAGATGGTTATGTATCAATGCAACAAATAATAAACAAAATAAATTTAGGACATATAAATGAATTGCATTTTGCTATACTAGAAATTCTAAATGAATTTGAATTTATTACATCAAGACAATTATGCCAAATATTAGATAGAAAAGGCATAGAATATGGTTCACAAGATAAATTAAACAATAAATTAGAGCAAATGATTAAATCAAAAATGTTAACAAGATACTTTTTCTCATCATTAGAAGATGGAAGAGGAACATATAGAGTCTATTGCCTAGAGAAAATGGGAAAATACCTATTAACATCAAGAGGAATAGAATGTAAATGGCAACCAAGTGATAATACTAAACCAGTAGGAATGATTAAAAAGAGATTAGCAGGAAATCAAATATTATTAGCTTATTTAAGAAAAGTAAAAGCATTTGATGAATATACAGTAAAACCATCTCTAACTGCAAAAACATTAGGAAAAACATTTAAAGCAACAGGAGGAAGTGTAAAATTAACTAAAAATGGAAAATCTATAATATTTGTTTTTGAAGTAATAAGAAGAGAAGATGACTGGGAGAAAAAATTAGAAGACAAAATGAGATTTTATGGAGACTTTTATAATAACTTTGTTTTAGGAGACTCTGGATATAATGCACTACCACAATTAATAATAAACTGTGAAGATGAACAACACATAGTAGAAACTTACAAAAATATAGTAATGAAAGGATTAGAAATTCCAAAAATAAAACTATATTTCACAACAGACTTAAGACAAAATAAAGAAAGTCTATCAGACACTTTAATAGAATTTAAACTAGACACTGAAACCAATAAATATAAAATGATAAACGTGGAATTAAAATTATTAAACGTATAAAAGAAATATTAGTAGATAAAGAGAAATATCCCCCAGAAGGGGGATTATTTGTTAAAAATAATTCGTGGAAAATTTGCAAAGCAAATTTTACTCGATGTTTATCATTAGATAAAGAGAAATATCCCCCAGAAGGGGGATATTTTATTTATTATCATTATTCTTCTTATTAAAATCAAATATAATTGAATCACCATTATTAAATAAGAAATTTGAATCTGTCTGAATTGGATTATCTTCATCCTCAGAATAATTACTTGTAAAGTCACCAAATTTATGACTATTATTATTTTCAGAGTGTTCATATGAAGCTTTTGTTGAAGAAACATTGTTGTACTTAGTAAAGTCAAAAGTTTTTGCAGAATGTAGTTCTTTATATTCAGAAGCAAGGAAATTCAACTTTAGTTTTGCTGAATAAACTTTTCCACCTGAATCTTTAGTCTTGAATGCACAAACCTTAAAACCAAAGTTTTGAATTGCCTCAGGTTTAAACCAAGGAGTCCAATCCCAACTAGCACCTTTAAAGTTACCACCTGTTGAAATATCACCAGGACCTCCAACATGAGTATCTTGAGTAAATTTCCATAACTTTCTATGACCCATTTCCTTTGACCACCAAGCATTATCCTCTGGACTATTATTACCAAATATGAATTTTGTAATACTATTAGCAATAATAGTTTTTTGTGTACTTTCTGTAACATCTAATTGAGCAATATTTTGTGTAGATATTACAGTTCCAACTCTATATTTTCTATACATTGTAAATAAAGGTAAAGTATTATTACATACAAAATCTGCGAATTCATCAATATATAAGAAGTTTGGAATACGAGTATTTTCATTTCCAGGTCTTTTTAATACTGCATGTTGCATTGAAAGAATAAAGAATAATCCAAATGCCTTATGAAGCATACGACCTAAATCACCACGTCTTGTACAAACAAATATTACTTCTCCATTTGCAAGAGCTTTAGTAAAGTCAATATTATTAGTTCTATTACATAAAATGCTTCTAAGACCAGAAATTCTTAATAGTAAATCTAATTGAGTAATAGCAGAATATATAGATTCCTCAGTCTGTTTCAAGAAATCACCAGGTGTAAAATACTTTTTAAAGTAATTAATCTGTAATTTATATTTAGTAGCAAGTTCAGGGTCCTGTTCCATAGTTTTGCATAAATCTATAATTAATTCAAAATTATTAAACATATCTAGCATATCTTCTAAGTTTGGAAGTAATCCATCATGTAACCTTGGATACATCTCACTTAAAATAATTGATAAATTCTCAATTGCTTGTAAAGCAGCATTTTGATGATATGCTTCTTCATGAGTAGGTTTTTGTGTGAAATACATATTAGAAATAATTGTAGAAATAACAACTGCAACTACTTCAGGACGTCCATATGCGAATGGATTAATTCCAATTGATGATGAACTAGATGGATCAATTAATGTATAAGGAATATTAAAATTATCTGCTACATCCATCATATGGGAAATAGTTTCAAAGTCAGGAGCAATAGAAGTAATTCCTAAATCTCTATATACTAACGAATTTTCACTTAATAACATTTTATGCATATAAGCCTTGTATAATTTTTCTTTGCCCTCTTTAACTGTAAGCATATTTAAAGAGAAATTTTTATTTATGTAATCATTATCATATGGACAACTCAAAGATGCAAGTCCAGTTTTAAGTGCTGTGTGACCTAATTGCTTAGAAGCTTCTTTAAAGAAATATTTTTTCTTTAAGTCGTGAGCAATCATAGGTTCAAAAATAAGAGAAGTTTTTCCAGAACCAGATACACCACATACAAAAGTAGGTTCAAATCTACGAGCTTCACATATTTTTGCCACGCTACCTGTTTCATAATCAGTACCAAAACTTATCTCATAACTATAAGGGCCAAGTTTTGGTGGTTTTTTAGAGATATCAATTCCAGGATAATCCATAATAGATTGATATTCTGAATATGTATCTCCAACATCTGTATATATAAACCAAAATAGAGCAGCTACAGTAGTTACAGGTAAATAAATTGCAATAGCACAAAATGCTCTTTTAACTTCAATATAAAATTCTGTAACAATTTGAGCATAATTTGGTACAGAAAGTAATAACAACCATCCTGTTTGATTAATCCACTGCACAAACATTGAAATTGCTATAATATAAATCATTATAAAATATAAAACAAGAAATGAGAACTTTTTAGCAGTATCTTTTGCAAATTGAGATGCAAAAGAAAAGAAAAAAGCAAATACAGGACATGCTAGTGCAAATGTATATGCAATAGGTCCCCAATATGATACCGAAATACCAGTTAGGAACATAAATATCATTTCAAAAATTCTATCTATAGCTATATATATTGTGCATAATGTAAGTACATATGTAAAAAAAGTATTTCTATCAGTTTTTAGTATGCTTAAAAATTTATCTAAATACTTTAACAATTATCTCACCACTTTCAATAAAATTATGCTTTATATATTATCCCATAAAATTAAGAAAAAAACAAGTCTTTTACATAAAAAAACGAGGTCATCTCATCAAATGGAAATAGGGATGGTTCTTTTTTCGGAAATTGGGACGGTTCTCTTTTCCATTTTTTCGGAAATTGGGACACACCTAATTGGGGGTC
>CAPZDM010000032.1 GCA_948745425.1 uncultured Clostridia bacterium | reverse complement strand
ATTTTTAGGGCTTATGTTTAAAAATTTTTGGGACATTTTCAAAAATGATTGACAGTGGATTTTTTTAATTTTTTTATACTAATTTTTTTGCTAATTCTATTTCTTCTGCTGATAAATTTTCTATTCCTCCTTTATTATTAATTAATGTTTGTATATTTGAAATAGCTTCTACTTCATCTAAAGTTTTCTCTAATGGCATAACTGATTCTAATTTTTCTTGTATTTTTTTATACTCTCTTTCCATTCCCTTTAAATCTTTCATGTCTAAACACTTATTCCAATTATTAATATATTTTCCTATTTTCTCTATACTATCTATCTGTTCCATAAAAGTTTTTTCTATATTACTAGATATGCATTCTTTTAAAGCATTTTTTCCCTTTTTTATAAATTTTGCAGTTCCATCCTTTATCATTCCATTTTTATTTGCAGATTTTATAGCACTATCTAATGCTTTAGATGTACTATCTAAAAGTCCTCCACTTTTAACTGCATTATATGCTTGGGACACATTTTCAAATTTTCCTGTTACAATTCCTATTGCACTTTTTCCTAAATTTATTGCTGAATTTATTGCACTCTTTATTCCTTCTCTTAATCCATCATTGAATAATGAGTTTTTTATATCTATTACACTATCTTCTATTGAATTTGGAAGTATAATTCTTAATCCTGTGTCTATTGCAGTATTTATTGTTTTTCCTAATATATTTCCTAAAAAATTATTTTGCTTTTTTTCTATTGTATTTTCTATCTGATTTTCTCTTAATTCATTATTTAAATCATTATCTAATATCTGGTTCATTTTATTTCCTTCTTTCTTTTATATAATATTTTTAATTTATTTCTATTCTATTAATTCTTTTTCAAACTCATCTGATTCTATTTTTACTAAAACATGATTATCTCCTATAAACATTAATGTTTCCCCTTTTTTTAGTCCTTTTATTTCTATTTTTTCCATTTCTGATAAATTTGTATTTTCACTTAATATTTTTATATTTTCTTCTTCTAATGAAAAAAATGTTTTTATACTTGAATTATTTAATATACTTTTTCCATATGTTCCTTTTTCTAGACTAAATAAATCTGATACATCTTGTGTAATTGCTGTTGCACTCCCTCCGTATTTTCTTATAGTTTTAAAAATCTTATATATAAAACTTGCAACGTATTTATTTGAAGTAACACCTATTAATCTCCAAATTTCATCTAAATAAATTGCTTTTCTTTTATTTCTATTTAATTTTATCTTATCCCAAAATAATTCTGTAAAAATGTACATGCCATATTTAATGTTTTCCTCACCTAATTCATATATATCTGCAACTATAAGCTTATTGGTTATTTTTATGTTAGTGTAATTGTTAAAAAACTTTAAAGAGCCTTTTATAAATGGGAATAACTTTATTTTAAATGTTTTTTGTGTTTTATCATTATCATTTAATGCTTTATATAAATCCTCTAATTTAGGCATATCTATACTTTCTTTAAAAACTTTTATACCATCTTTTTTCTTATATAAAGTTTCATCTCTAAAATTTATTCCTTTTCTTGCATAACACTCAATTATTTTATTTTCTAATATTCCCTTTTCCTCTTCGTTTATTTCTCCAAATATTAAATTAAAGAAACCTATTAATTTTGATATTTTTGTTGCTAAATATCCAGCTTCATTTTCCTCTATGCTTTCTTGCCTTATATCAAATATATTTATGTAAGTTTTTGATGTTGGTCCTATTTTTAATAATACTCCATTAATTTCATCACATAATTTTTGATATTCTCTTTCTGGATCTATTACATATTGTTCTATACCTATAATTCTATTTCTAATTATTAATAATTTCGTATAAAATGATTTTCCAGCACCACTTGTACCAAATATACACATATTTGAATTTTTATATTTTTCTCTATCATATTTATCAATAAATACTGGTGAATTATTACTCATATTTGTCCCTATAAAAATTCCATTTTTATCAAAGATAGATGATGATATAAAAGGATATGTTGCAAGTAATCCTGAAGTTAATATGTTTCTTCTTGAAACTTGCTTTATATCTTCTGAATTTGTCATTATTGGTGTACAAGATAAAAAACATTGCTCTTGTCTAAAATATGCTCTTCTTGTCTGCATACCTTGACTTTGTATAATTCCTTCTACTTTATTTAATAGATATTCTAATTGTTTTTCATCTTCAGAGAATACTTCTATATACACATATATATTATAAAGTTCTTCATTATTTATTTGAATTTCTTTTCTAATATATTGTGCATCATTATGTGTAAAAGAAATTAATTCTATATCTTCTCTATTTTTCTTTCCATTTTCTTTTATTTCTGCGCCTGAATTTCCTATATAATATGTTAATTCTCTAATTACTTTAAAATTATCTTTTTTTTCATAAAATATAGAAATATTTATATTAATATTTATATCAATTAGATTTTTTAATATTAATTCATTTTGTTCTCTATTAAAATTTATTATTAATAATCCAGAATATTTAATTCCATCTATTTCAATATATTTTGGATTTCTTTTATCTATATATGATGGGCTTATATAGTCTATATCTTTGAAATTTCCTTTTTCTATTTCTATGTTTTCTTTTTGCTGTTTTTTCATATTCTTATTTTTCCTTTCCAATATACATACTAATATTTCTCTCCCCTAAATTTGACTTAGTCTCTTATTATAAAACGAAAATTTTATTTTCTTTTTATATATGACCTGCAAAATTTGCTTCACAAATTTTTCATGCTCTATATCTGACTTAGTCTTTTATTATAAAACGAAAACAAAACTTCCCTTGTTTCCTCTAATGTTTCTATTTCTTCTACTCTATTGCCACATCGTTCTAGGTTTTCTTTTATTTTTATGTATTTTTCACTTAATTCTTCTTGTATATTTTCTTCATTTTTTTTATTATTTATTTTTATTATTATAAAAAATTTTTTTGCTGTAGATTTTTTATTGTAATTAATTTCTTTTATATAATTAATATATTTTTCTGATATTTTTTTTATTTTTTCTTCTTTTTCATTTTTTATTTTATTTTTTATTTTGGATATAATTTGATCTAAATCTTGTTTATCTGATTGAATTATTATTTGGATATTAAAATTACATGTTTTTAAAAAAATTTTATATGAATTTAATATTGCTTCTTTTTCTATTTCCGATTTTAAACTATAATTTATGGGATTAATTTTTAATATTTTTATGTATGATTCATCTTTTAGTTTTATCACCCCTTTCTTAAAAATTTTTGAAAATGGTAACCATTCCTGAATAGATATTAAATTTTTCATTTTTTCTCCTTTTTGATTTTTGGGATTTTTTAGATAAAACATTAATCTTTTTTAGATTTTTAATTTGATAAAAATTTTTTTATTACAAATTTTTTGACTTAAAATTACTCATATTGTACCATTTTTTTCAATTTTGTCAATACTTTTTGTATATTTTTTTTATTTTTGCTTATAATATAATTGTAAGGTTAATATTAGTTGATTCAAAGAGTAATATAAGATTTATTTAGGTTTTATATTATTCGAGCAAAGGTATATTATGGTTCTATTTTAGGATTATCTTATGCCGGCGATAAGAGTATATTATTTGTATGCAAGCTATATTTTTAATATTTTAAATCTTCTTTAAGATTATTTTTAATATTTTTTATATATGGTTAAATTATAGGTAATATATTTGAGATACGGTCATATTTATATTTCTTAATGATTGTTATTAGTCCTTTATCCATAAGGATGAATATGGTTATTAAAAGTGTTTTTATGGCCTAGCAACTGATTATTATGTGTGGAAAATTGATTATTTATATAGTAATATATATTAGTTGAGTATTTATGCATAATAGTTTTAGCTGTAGATTAATATTAGCTTTACTTTTTATACATATATAATTTTATTTTTTTTATTTGCTTTTTTATGTAAATTATGGTATTATATTATTATATAAACATTTAAACTTATTTACCATGTATGGAGGAGGAATGGATATGGAAGAACGAAGAAGCATAAAAGTAACAAAAATTATAGTAGAGGTAAATTCTGTCGTGTCAGATGAGAAAAACCGGAAAATTGAAATTAGCCGTGTTAACAATGAAATGATGGTTAATTCTAACTATCGTGTTTTCACTGCGTTGACCGAAGAAGAACATGCTCGCCTCAAATTGGAAGCAGTTAAACTTTTTGAAAGAAATTTCAGTTTTTGGTAATATTTCTTAATTTCTCTGTATTCAAAACGATAGATTCCTGTTCACAGGAATCTATCGTTTTTTATATATCCAAATTCTTAACAAACTTAGAATTTTTTACTATAAAATCTCTTCTTGGTTCTATTTCATCACCCATTAATAAAGTAAATATTTGATCTGCTTTCATTGCATCTTCCATTGTTACTTTTACCAATATTCTTCTTGCTGGATCCATTGTTGTTTCCCATAATTGATCTGGGTTCATTTCACCTAAACCTTTGTATCTTTGTAAACCTAATTGTTCTCTTGTAATTCCTTTTTCTTCTAATTCCTTATATGCTTTTTCCATGTCTTCATCTGTATAGCAATATATATCTTCCATACCTTTTTTAGATATTTTATATAATGGTGGTTGTGCAAGATAAACATTTCCATTTTCTATTAATGGTCTCATATATCTAAAGAAGAATGTTAATAATAGAGTTCTAATATGTGCACCATCGACATCAGCGTCTGCCATTATAATTACTTTTCCATATCTAATTTTAGTAATATCAAAATCTGCTCCAATTCCAGCTCCAACTGCTAATATAACTGGTTGTAATTTATCATTTCCATATATTTTATCAGCTCTTGACTTTTCAACATTTAACATTTTTCCCCATAGTGGTAAAATTGCTTGGAAACTTCTTTCCCTACCTTGTTTAGCACTTCCTCCTGCTGAATCTCCCTCGACTATAAATACCTCACATTCTTCTGGATTTTTACTACTACAGTCTGCTAATTTTCCTGGTAATGTTGAGCCTTCTAAAGCATTTTTCTTTCTAACTAACTCTCTTGCTTTTCTTGCTGCTTCTCTTGCTCTTGCTGCACTTATACATTTTTCTAACACAGCTTTTGCAACATTTGGATTTTCTTCTAAGAAATTAGATAAAGCTTCAGTCACTGCGTTTGCAACGATTCCTGTAACATTACTATTTCCTAATTTTGTTTTAGTTTGTCCTTCAAATTGAGGTTCTTTTACTTTAACAGAAATAACAGCTGTCATTCCTTCACGTATATCTTCACCTTGAAGATTTGCATCTTTTTCTTTTAAGATTCCATGATTTCTTGCATAATCATTAAAAGCCTTTGTTACTGCTCTTTTAAAACCTTCTAAATGTGTTCCACCTTCTATTGTATTTATATTATTTACAAAAGTATAAATATTTTCTGAATATGCTGTTGTATATTGAATAGCAACTTCTAGTGGTACCTCTCCATCTTTTTCAATATATATTGGTAATTGATTTATTTTATCTTTATTTTGATTTAAATATTCAACAAAAGAATTTAGACCACCTTCAAAACAAAATTCAGCTTTTTGTTCTTTTCCTTCTCTTTTATCTTCAATTGTTATCTTTAAACCTTTTGTTAAGAAAGCCATTTCTCTAAATCTTTTTTCTAATACTTCATATTCATATTCAAGAGTTTCAAAAATTGTATCATCTGCTAAAAATCTAACTTTTGTACCTGTTTTATTAGAACTTCCTATCTTTTCAAGAGATTTTACTGTTTTTCCTCTTTCAAATTTCATTTGAAAGACTCCACCATCTCTTTCAATTGTTACTTCTGTCCATTCTGATAATGCATTAACAACAGATGCACCAACTCCATGAAGTCCTCCAGATACTTTATATCCACTATCTCCACCGAATTTTCCTCCAGCATTTAATTGTGTGTATACTGTTTCAGCAGCAGAAATTTTAGTTTTTTGATGTATATCAACAGGAATTCCTCTACCATCATCTTCTACACAAATAATATTACCTGGCTCTATAGTAACATATATATTTTTACAATATCCTGCTAAAGCTTCATCTACTGCATTATCAACTATTTCATATACACAATGATGTAAACCTCTAACAGAAACACTTCCTATATACATACCTGGTCTTTTTCTTACATGCTCTAAACCATCTAAAACTTGTATTTGTTCTGCATTATATTCGTGTTCGAACTTTTCCATTTGTTATTCCCTCTTTTCAATATTGTTTTATTTTCTAAATATCCATTTGTATTTTTATATTAAAACATCAAAAAAGTCAAGAGTTTTAAAAAATATTCTTAATATTTCCATTTTCTACAAAGAACATTTTCTGCTCTTTTTCTGGTATTTTGAATTTTTCTGTACATGTTATTATTACTTGTGTATTCTCAATATTTTTTAATAAACTCTCTCTTCTTCTATTATCTAATTCAGACATAAAATCATCCAATAATAATATAGGATACTCCCCTATTTCATCATAAATAATATTTAATTCTGTTATTTTTAAAGATAATAAAACAGTTCTATGTTGACCCTGTGAACCAAATATATTTAAAGGTTTTTCATTTAAATATATTGTAAAATCATCTCTATGAATTCCCTTTGCTGTAAAACTTCTATCTATATCCTTTTGTCTATCTTTCCTTAACTTTAATAAATATTCTTCTTTATTTAAAAAATCAGAAATAAAATCAATTCTTATTATTTCATTATCCTGTGTAATTTTTTTATGAATATCAACTATTTTTTCTTTTATTTTTTCTATAAATTCTTTTCTATATTTATAAACATTTTCAGCATATTCTGCTAGTTTTTCATCCCATATATCCAACAATTCTTCAGATTTATTCTCATATTTTATTAATCTTAAGTAATTATTTCTCTGTTCTATAGTCTTTAAATATAAATTCAAATTATATATATATGCAGGTCTTAATTGACTAATCATTATATCTAATACTTTTCTTCTTTTAGAAGGCCCACCTTTAAAAATACTTATATCATCAGGACTAAATAAAACAATATTTATATTACCTAAAATCTCACTTATTTTTTTTGCCTTTACTCCATTAATGTATATATTTTTCTTATCTAATATTTCTAATTTTATTTTTCCTATTCTATCTACTTTAGTAAATTCTGTTTCTATTATTGCCATTTCTTTATTTTTTATATTTACCAATTCATTATCTTTTTTTGTTCTAAACGATTTTCCTATACTAGATAAATAAATAGCTTCTATTATATTAGTTTTTCCCTGTGCATTATCTCCATAAAATACATTTATTCCTTTGTTTAATTCTATTAATGTATTATCATAATTTCTAAAATTGGTTAACAATAATTTATTTATGTACATCATTTTTCCTCTTTATAATTATTCTTGTATCTTTATTGGTAATACCATATATATATATGATCCATCTTCATCTATAGGTCTTATAATACATGGCGAAATACTACTACCAAAATCCACAAAAACCTCTTCATCATCTATTACTTTTAGAGCATCTAAGAAATATTTTGGATTAAATCCTGCTTCTACATTTTTTCCTTCTGTAGAAACTAATATTTCTTCTTTTGCATCTCCTGCTTGATTAGTACAAGATATAATAGCCTTTCCTATCTCTACAGATACTTTAACTGGATATTTTCTTTCTTTTTCTATTGAAGACATTGAAATCAAACTAATTCTTTCAAAGCATTCCTGTAAATCTTTTTTATTTACTCTCATTCTTGTTTCCCAAGTTTTTGGAATAACATTATCATACTTTAAAAACTCTCCATCTAATAATCTCGTTACTACTTTACAATTCTCCATTTCAAACAAAGCTTGATTTTTAGATACACTAATTTTTATTTTATCGAAAGAATCTGATATAATCTTATTAACTTCATTTAATGTTTTACCTGGAATTACAGCACTAAAATTATTTGCACTACTATCTAAAAAGTTACTCTTTAAGCTCAATCTAAAACCATCAACTGCAACTACATTTATTTTATTATTTATAATTTCAAATAAACATCCTGTAAAAATAGGTCTGTTTTCTTCTGAACTTACTGCAAAAATAGTCTTTCTA
Organism: uncultured Clostridia bacterium; assembly: GCA_948745425.1. Classification (GTDB taxonomy): domain Bacteria; phylum Bacillota; class Clostridia; order TANB77; family CAG-508; genus CAKPSH01. The sequence goes on along the minus strand of CAPZDM010000032.1, from coordinate 10,942 downwards.
ATCATATTTTTCAAAGTATTTTGTTCCAATTCAACAGAATTTTCTATATCTATTGTTGGTAATTCCGGAAATTCTAATGGATTCATTGTTGATAATTTATATAAAGAACCTTCACACTCAATAACTAATAAATCCTTTTCATTTAAGGTAATTTTAATATCAGCATCTGGTAATTTTCTAATAATCTCACTAAACATAGTAGCATTTATTACAGTATTACCTTGTTCCTCTACATCACATTCTATTATATATTCTATTCCCAATTCTAAATCATAAGTAGTTAATTTAACCTCTTGATTGTTAGTTTGAATAAGTATACCTTCTAGTATAGGCATTGTAGTTCTTAAAGATACTCCTTTTACTACGGAATTAATAGCTTTAAGCAATTTTTCTTTTTCACAAACAAATTTCATTTTTACCGAACTCCTTTATATAAAAATAATATTTTTAGTAGTAGTAGTAGTAGGTCTGTGGAAAGTGTGGAAAAGCACCTTAAACCATTACTGCCCTAAGAATTATTAATGTTGATAACTAGGTGGATAAATTTATATATTTTCCACACTTTCCATTTTGTACTGTGAATAATTAATTATCAACAGTTTATCAACAACTTATTCACAATTTAATGTGTATAACCTATATAAATATTACAAATCATAGATTAATTAAAAGTGTTATAAAACATAAATTTAGAAAACATATTTTTTAGTAAATTTTATTAAAAATGTTTATATATATACATTTAAGTTTGATTAGGATTTAAAATAATGTTTTTCACACTTTCCACAATCAATCTAGTTTCATCTTTTTGTTTAATATCATTAGTTATTTTTTCGCAAGCATGCATTACTGTTGAATGATCTCTTTTACCAAACTCATCCCCTATTTTCTTATATGGAATATCAGCAATTTCTCTACATAAATACATTGCAATTTGTCTAGGGTAAGCTAAATCACTAGAACGTTTAGAGCTATCTAAATCTTTTACTGAAATATTAAAATATTTAGACACAGTTTCTTTAATATAATTAGAAGAAACGATTTTTTCTCTTTGAGAAATAACATCATTAATTGCTTTTTCTGCTAATTCAAAAGTTATAGGACTATGAGTTAAAGAAGCTTGTGCCACAATTTTATTTAACGTTCCCTCTAATTCTCTAATATTTGAATCAACTTTAGTTGCAATATTAGAAAGAATAATATCATCGATAACAATATTTTCTAATTGAACCTTTTTCCTTAAAATTGCTAAACGCGTTTCATAATTAGCTGAAGAAATATCAACTAATAATCCCCAATCAAATCTTGATTTTAAACGTTCACTCAAAGGATTTATATCTTTAGGTGGTTTATCACTAGTAATAACGATTTGGCCTTTATTTTCATAAATAGTATTAAAAGTATGGAAAAATTCTTCTTGTATCCCCTCTTTCCCAGCAATAAATTGAATATCATCAATTAATAATACATCTATGTTTCTATACTTTTGTCTAAATTGTTCATTTTGATTATCTTTTATACTATTAATAAATTCATTAGTAAACTTTTCAGATGTTACATAAACTACTCTTGTATCAGCATTTCTTGATAAAATCTCATGTCCAATTGCATGCATAAGGTGAGTTTTACCTATTCCAACCCCACCATGAATAAATAATGGATTATAAGAAGTACCAGGAGCTTCTGATACTGCAAAAGCAGCAGCATGAGCAAATCTATTATTATCACCTATTACAAAAGATTCAAAAGAATATTTTGGATTAAGATTAGAATTAATTGGAGTTATAATTTCTCCAACACTGTACATATTATTAGAATTTCCTTTTTCTAAATCTTCTTGAGTTACAAAAGTAATTTTATGACCTTTATGAGTTAAAAATTTAAAAGCATTATCAACAGCATCAATATATCTTCTAACTTGATCAATATGAAAAGATGAAGGAGCAACTAAAACAATAGTATCCTCATTCATGCTAGATATTTCTAATGGTTCTATCCAAGTCTGATAAGATATTCCACTAATTGCATCATTCATTAATATTTTAACATTGTTTAAAAGTTCATTTAAATCTTGAGCCATTATATTCGTCCCTTTCATTTTTTGTAGAAATATTACATATAATATCAAAAGAGATAAATAAAAGTCAATAAAAATGTGGAAAAAACAATAAAAAGTGTGGATAACTTTAAAAAATAAAGAAAAAGCATTGACAATAACATAAAATTGATATATAATCCTAATGCTCAATTTATATAGAACAAAAAACTAAAAAGTGCAAAATCAGGGTAAATATATTTAATAATGTAAAGTAATTTGCTCGATGTAGTATATAACATAAAAAATAGGAGGTGCAATAATGAAAAGAACATATCAACCAAAAAAAATACAAAGAAGTAAAGAACATGGATTTTTAAAAAGAATGAAAACTAGATCAGGAAGAAATATATTAAAGGCAAGAAGATCAAAAGGAAGAAAAAAATTAACTGCTTAAAAAAATTGGGACTGCAAAATTTATAAAGCGGTCCTTTATTTATAAGGTAAAAGATACTATTATATAAAGTAGAGAGAAAAAATGAAAAAATTTAATACATTAAAAAAAAATTATGAATTTAAGAGAGTTCTAAACAAGGGTAAATATTATTATGGAAAATACATTCAATTTTTTATAATAAAAAACAATAGGGGAATAAATCGTATAGGAATTGCTGTTAGTTCAAAAATTGCAGGAGCAGTAAAAAGAAACAAAATAAAAAGATTAATAAGAGAAAATTATAGAATATTTATAAAAGATAAAATATTAAAAGGGTATGATTTTATCTTTGTATGGAATAAAAATAAAAATCCAGATGAAGCTAACTATTATGAAATAAAGAAAGACTTTGACAATATTTTTAAAAGGACAGGTATTCTTATAAATGAAAAAAATATTAATAAAAATGATAGTAATATATAAAAAAACACTTTCAAAGATATTTAGCAAAATGGGATTTCATTGTAAATATTATCCTACATGTTCAGAATATACAATTCAAGCAATACAAAGATATGGAAGCATAAAAGGTTCATATTATGGTGCAAAAAGAATAATTAGATGTAATCCTTTTTCAAAAGGAGGATATGATCCTTTAAAATAAAAAAAAAAATTTTAGTGACTCAAAGGAAGGAAGGGTATTGTAAATGATAAGTTTTTTCGCAAATATATTTGGATACTTTTTAAATTTTTTATATATGAATATAGGTAATTTTGGTATAGCGATAATACTATTTTCAATAATAGTTAAAATAGTTTTGTTACCAATTACAATTAAACAACAAAAAAATATGAAGAAAACAGCAAAGATACAGGAGAAATTAAAAGATATACAAGATAAATATAAGAATAACCCAGAAAAATTAAATCAAGAGACGATAGATTTATATAAAAGAGAAAATATGAGTCCGTTTAGTGGATGTTTAGGGGCAATAGTACAAATAATACTTTTATTTTCAGTATTTTATTTAGTAAGAAGTCCATTAACATATATGAGAAAAGTAGACAATAGCTTAATAGAACAATATAAAATTCAACTAGAAGAAGAAAACTCTTCAAATAATGCATATCCAGAAATAAGTATTATAAAAGAAAAAGGAAATGAAGATGAAAAAGTATACATAAACATGAATTTCTTAGGATTAGACTTAAGTGGAGTTCCATTACAAGATGCATCAGATGTAAAAGTGTTTATAATTCCAGCTTTATATGTAATAACAACATTTTTCTCAATGAAATTGAACTCATCAATTAATAAGAAAAAAGAAAAAAATAATTTAATAACAGATGGAGAAACGGAAGCAAAGGAAGAAAAAATGCCAAATCCAATGGAACAAGCAAATAAAAATATGATGTATATAATGCCAATAATGTCTATATCAATAGCATTAGTAGCACCTTTAGGATTAGCTTTATATTGGTTAGTAAACAATATATTAATGATAGCTGAAAGAATGATTTTAAATAAATATATTAAAGAGGAAGAATAATTCTTTTTTCAAATCAGATTTGTCTTTAGAAAGGAATGAAATTAAAGATGGAGGAATCAAGAATATTTGAAGGAAAAACAAATACAGAAGCAATAGAAAAGGGATTAAAAGAATTAAAAGTCTCAAAAAAAGACGTAGATATAAAAATAGTAGAAGAAGACAAAAAAAGTTTCTTTAGCATTTTAGCTCCAAGGGTTGTAAAGGTAGAGATAAAGTTAAAAGAAAACAAAGAAAGAGAAGAACAAAAAGCAGTAAAAAATGAAGAAAAAGTTGTAAGTAAAGAAAATTTAGAAAAAGCTAAAGATCAATTAAAGAAATTCCTAGAAGAATTTATATCTAACATGAATGAGAAAATAAGTTATGAAATAAAACAACAAGACGACAATACAATACAAGTAGAAATAAAAGGAGAAGACTCAAAGTTCTTAATAGGATATAGAGGAGAAGTATTAAACTCATTACAAACAATACTTATTGCTATTGCAGGCAGAAATATACAAGAAAAAATACATGTAAATGTTGACATATTAGGATATAGAGAAAAAAGAAAAAAAGTATTAGAAGATTTGGCACAAAGAGTAGCAAATAGTGTTGTAAAAGGCAAAAAATCAGTAACATTAGAGCCGATGACAGCATACGAAAGAAAAGTAATTCACACAAAATTACAAAATCATGATAAAGTTAAGACACAAAGTATAGGTGAAGGTGAACATAGAAGAGTAGTAATTTCATTAAAATAATATAAATTAAATAAAAAATCTAAAGTCAAAGTGAGGATTTTTTAATTCATAAAACAAATGAATTATAACAAAAATCTAGCTTTGACTTTTTGCGTACATAAAATCAACTATAGAGAAAACAACCTAATTGTAGGGTCGAACATTGCTCGTCCGAGTGGCGAAGCCACTTCTTTATATAAATATAAATAAAAAGGAGAAATAATAATGGAAGCAATAGCAGCAATTTCCACACCACTAGGATATGGAGGAATTGGAATAATAAGAATAAGTGGTAAAGATACATTTAAAATAATAGAAAAAATATTTGAACCAAAAAACAAAGAAAATAAAGAGATAAAAGGCTATAATATGAAATATGGAAAAATTTTAGATTCTAACGGAAAAAACATAGACGAAGTACTAGTTACATATTTTATATCACCAAAATCCTTTACAACTGAAAATATGTGCGAGATAAATTCTCATGGTGGACCAGTTATTGTAAAAAGAATATTAGAAATTTGTATAGAAAATGGAGCAAGACTTGCCGAACCAGGAGAATTTACAAAATTAGCATTTATAAATGGAAGAATAGATTTAGCACAAGCAGAAGCCATAATAGATATGATAAATTCGAAAACAGAAAAGGAAAGACAGGCCTCAATGAATCAACTAGAAGGTAATTTATCTAAAAAAATAAATGAAATACAAGAAGATATAATGCAAAAAATGGTAGACATAGAGGCTTCAATAGATTACCCAGAGTACGATATAGAAGAAATAACAAAAAATCAACTAAGAGAAATGTTAGAAAAGGTAGACATAAAATTAAAAGAAATAGAAAATAATTTTGATACAGGAAAATTAATAAGAGATGGACTAAAAATGGCTATAATAGGGAGACCAAATGCAGGTAAATCATCATTATTAAACTCAATATTAAATGAAGATAGAGCAATAGTAACAGAATATGAAGGAACTACTAGGGATATAATAGAAGAATTTATAGTAATAGAAGGTATACCTATAAAAGTAATAGATACAGCTGGAATTAGGAATGAAACAGAAGATAAAATAGAAGAAATAGGAATAGAAAAAGCAAAAGAAATAGCTAAAAATGCAGACTTAGTAATACATATAATAGACTCATCTAAAAAATTAGAAAAAGAAGATATAGAGCTTTTAGGGCTTTTAAGAGATAAAAAATCAATTATAATACTTAATAAACAAGACTTAAATCAAGAAATATCAGAAGAAACAAAAGAAATTAAACAAACTGGTAAGCCTATAATAAAATTATCTGCATTAAAAAAAGAGGGAATAGAGCAATTGTATAAAAAAATATCAGAAATGTTTAATTTAGGCGAAATAAATGTTGATGATAGTGTAACAATTAGCAATGAAAGACATAAAGAAGTAATAAAAAATGCACAAAAAAACGTAAAAGAAAGTTTACACTCTATTGACAAAAATATTCCGGTAGATATAATACAAATTTCAATAAAACAAATATTAGATGAGTTGGGAAAAATAACAGGAAGAACAGTTTCAGAAGATATAATAAATGAAATATTCAAAAAGTTCTGTTTAGGAAAATAAAAATATTTGACTATAAGGTTTAAAGAACAAAATATTGAGTTTCACACTTAAATTTTATAATTTATATTACTAAAAAAGAATAATTGAAGTAAATATTTAAAAAGATATCATAAATTATAGAAAGAAGGAAGTAAAAAATGAAATATAATGCAGGAGATTATGATGTAGCAGTAATTGGTGCAGGACATGCTGGATGTGAAGCAGCACTTGCCACAGCTAGAATGGGACTAAAAACTTTAATGTTTTCAATAAGTTTAGAAGCTATTGCAAACATGCCATGTAATCCACACATAGGAGGAAGTTCCAAAGGACATTTAGTTAGAGAAATAGATGCACTTGGTGGAGAAATGGGAAAAAATATAGATAAAACATATATGCAGTTAAAAATGCTTAACACTTCAAAAGGACCAGCAGTATATTCTTTAAGAGCACAAGCAGATAGAAAGAAATATCATATAGAAATGAAACATACTTTAGAAAAACAGGAAAATTTATCTATTAAACAAGCTGAAATAGTAAGTATTGGTGTAGAAAATGGAAAAGTAGTAAATGTAGAGACACAATTGGGTGCTGTATATAATGTAAAAACAGTAATATTAGCAACAGGAACATATTTAAAAGGAAAAATATTTATAGGAGATGTTTCCTATGAAAGTGGACCAGATGGAGTTTTTCCAGCAAACCAACTTTCAAAATGCTTAAAAGATTTAGATATAGAAATAGTAAGATTTAAAACAGGAACACCAGCAAGAATTAATAGAAGAACAATAGATTTTTCAAAAATGGAAATACAAGAAGGAGATAAAGATATCGAGATGTTTTCATTTGAAGATGAAATGCAAGAAAAGGAACAACAACCATGTTATTTAACTTATACTAATGAGAAAACACATGAAATAATAAGGGAAAACTTACATAGATCCCCATTATATGGAGGAGAAATTGAGGGAACAGGACCTAGATATTGCCCATCAATAGAAGATAAAGTAGTAAGGTTTGCCGATAAACCTAGACATCAAGTATTTGTAGAACCAATAGGAGAAAACACAGAAGAAATGTATATACAAGGAATGAGTTCATCTTTGCCAGAAGACGTGCAAATAGCAATGTATAGGACTTTACCAGGATTAGAAAATGCAGAATTTACGAGACCTGCTTATGCAATTGAATATGACTGTATAGAACCTTCACAATTAAAATTATCCTTAGAATTGAAAAATATATCTGGTATGTTTTTTGCAGGACAAATAAATGGAACTTCTGGATATGAAGAAGCAGCAGCACAGGGGATAATTGCAGGAATAAATGCAGGATTAAAAATAAAAGGAAAAGAGCCAATAATTTTAAAGAGGTCAGATGCATATATAGGAGTATTAATAGATGATATTGTAACAAAAGGTACGAATGAGCCCTATAGAATGATGACATCTAGAGCAGAATACAGATTATTATTAAGGCAAGACAATGCAGATTTAAGATTAACAGAAATAGGTCATCAAGTGGGATTAATAACAGAAGAAAGATATAATAGATTTCTACACAAAAAAGAAAATATTGAAAAGGAAATCAGAAGGATAAAAGGAAAAACAATAAAAGTGTCACAGGAAACAAATGAATTATTAGAAAAATATGGAACAAATCCAATAGTAAATGGAACAAAATTATCTGAATTATTAAAAAGAACAGAATTAAACTATGAAAGACTAAAACCATTAGATAATGAAAGGCCTATTCTTACAAAACAAGAAGCACAAGAAGTAGAGATTCAAGTTAAATATGAAGGATATATTAAAATGCAAGAAGAACAAGTTGAGAAATTCAAGAAATTAGAAGAAAAATCATTAAATGAAGATATAGATTATGAACAATTAAATGGATTAAGCCTAGAGGCAAGACAGAAATTAAATAAATTTAAACCAACTTCAGTAGGGCAGGCATCAAGAATATCAGGAGTTTCTCCAGCAGATATATCAGTGCTATTAATATATCTAGAACAAAGAAAAAGAGAAAAATAAAGTAGTAGATAAAGTATTGCAAAGGACGTCTGTAAAAAATGATAAAACAGAATACTTTAAAAAAAAATTTACAGTTCCTATATATAAATTGAAATAAAAAAACAGAAATTAAGAAAAAACATATAAAAATATTGACATATTAACATTTTTTATGTATTATTATAAAGGAAAAAGAACAAAACAAAGTTTACATAAAAAGACATAATATACTATGCCTTTAAAAAAGAAAACAAACCTAAAATTTAAGAGGAGGTATATAGTGGGAAGAGTAATATCAGTAGCAAATCAAAAAGGGGGAGTAGGCAAGACAACTACTTCAATAAACATCAGTACCATATTGGCAAAAAAAGGGAAAAGGGTATTATTAATAGATGCAGACCCTCAAGGAAATGCAACAAGTGGAATTGGTATAGAAAAGAAGACAGATAAATCAATTTATGATGTTATAATAGAAGAAACAAAACTAGAAGAGGTAGTAATAGATACTCAAGTTAAAAATTTGAAAATATGTCCATCTAATATAAATTTAGCTGGAGCAGAAGTAGAACTAGTATCAATGATGTCTAGAGAATATAGATTAAAAGAAAGAATAGATGAAGATAGAGAAAACTATGATTATATAATTATAGACTGTCCACCGTCATTAGGATTAATTACATTAAATGCATTTACAGCATCTGATACAGTCTTAATCCCAGTGCAATGCGAATATTATGCACTAGAGGGGTTAGAACAACTTATGAATACAGTGAATCTTGTCAAAAAGCACCTAAACAAAGAATTAGAATTAGAAGGCGCAGTTTTAACAATGTATGATGCAAGGACAAACTTATCAAATCAAGTAGTAAAAGAAGTTAAAAACTATTTTGAAGATAAAGTTTATAAAACTGTAATACCAAGGAATGTAAGGCTTAGCGAAGCACCAAGTTTTGGAATGCCAATATCAATATATGACCCTAAGTCTAAAGGAGCAAAATGTTATGAAAAACTAGTAAAAGAAATATTGAAAAAGAATGAAGAAGATAAATTAGCAAGGCATATGAAATAAAGAAGGAGTGATTTTTAATGGCAACAGCAAGAAAAACAGGATTAGGTAAGGGGTTAAATGCATTATTTTCAACAAATATTGAAGAAAATGAAAAAGTAAAAGATGAGGAAAAAGTAAAAGAAGAAAAAAATATTGAACAAAATACAGATGAACAAGTAGAAGGAAAAGTGTTAAATTTAAAAATTAGTGAAGTTGAACCAAATAGAGAACAACCAAGAAAAAGTTTTAATGAGGAAACATTAGAAGAATTAGCAGAATCAATTAAACAATATGGATTAATTCAACCAATAATAGTAACAAAAGAGGATGGGTATTATGCTATAGTTGCTGGAGAGAGAAGATGGAGAGCCTGTAAAAAAGCTGGACTAAAAGAAATTTCAGCAATAGTGAGAGAAAAAGATGAAAGAAAAAACAAAGAAATAGCTTTAATAGAAAATATCCAAAGAGAGGACTTAAATCCTATAGATAAAGCAATGGGAATAAAAGCTCTAATGGAGGAATATGAGTTAACTCAAGCAGATGTAGCAAAAATATTAGGAAAGAGTAGAAGTGCAATAACAAATACTGTAAGAATTTTAAACCTTGATTCTAGAGTATTAGATATGGTAAGAGCAGGAAAACTTAGTGAAGGACATTGTAGAGCATTACTCGCAATTCCTGATGGAGACAAGCAATATGATATGGCATTAAGGCTATTAGAAACAGGTGCAAGTGTTAGAGAAGTAGAACAAAAAACACAATTAACAAAAAAATTAAAGAAAAAAGATCAAAGATACGAAGCAATATATAGAGATGTTGAAGATTCTTTCAAAAACTTCTTCGGAACAAAAGTAAGATTAGATGCAGGAGTGAAGAAAGGAAAGATAGTAATAGAATATCAATCAAATGACGATTTAGAGAGAATTTTGGATTTGATAAAGGTGTAGATGGACAAAACAAAAAAATGGCTTAAAACGCAAAATACAAACATTCAAGCAAATAATAGAAAAATGTATATTTATTGTAGGGGCACATTGCATGTGCCCTTTTAAGAAAATAATTTGGCTAAAATTCCATAAAATTTCCAAGAATTACTATTGACAAGCGTCATGAAAATATGCTAATATATATACTGTTACTGACAAAAACAAGGTAACATATGCAGAGGTGGTCGAGTTGGTTTATGGCACCAGTCTTGAAAATTGGCGTAGGTTTATAGCCTACCGTGGGTTCGAATCCCACCCTCTGCGCCATTTTTTTATGGAGATTTACCCAAGTGGTTGAAGGGGACAGTTTGCTAAACTGTTAGGGTTGCGTAAGTGGCCGCGAGGGTTCAAAGCCCTCAATCTCCGCCAAAACAAAAACGTACTGAACAAACGGAAAATCCCTTTACAATTCCACAGAGCAATTTAGTCATATTACAGAAATCTTACAAAGACCAAGAGCAGTATTTATAAATAGTAGAGAGGATGTAGGGGCGCCCTTTGGGCGTCTGTGAAAAATAACTTTAAGTTTCGGTATTTTGCAAAAGTTTCATAGTAAACAAAAGAAATAGGCAAAT
>CAPZDM010000031.1 GCA_948745425.1 uncultured Clostridia bacterium | reverse complement strand
TGAAAGAATAGACAAAAATTTGGGATAGGTAATAGATTTATGGATTTTAAAGAAAAGTTAAGGGATAATCAAGAATTGGTAAATAAAGAATTAAATAAATACTTGATAAAAGAGAATTTGCCAGAAAGAACATTAAATGAAGCAATAGAATATAGTTTAATGTCATCAGCAAAAAGATTAAGACCAACATTGATAATTGAAACTTATAAACTTTTTAAAGACGACTATGAAAGATGTTTACCATTTGCAGTTTCAATGGAAATTACACATACTTTTTCTCTTATACATGATGATTTACCAGGAATAGATAATGATGATTATAGGAGAGGAAGATTAACGATACATAAAAAATATAATGAAGCAACTGCTATATTAGCAGGTGATTCTTTAATGAACCATGCATATATGATTATTGCAGAAGAAATAAACAACTCAAAAGAGATAGATGATATAAAAAGAAAAATAAGAATTTTAAATGAATTTTCTCATGCAATAGATGAAATGATAATTGGAGAATATCTTGATACAGAATGTGAAGGCAAACAAATATCAAAAGAAGAATTAGATTATATACATAATAAAAAAACGGCTTCATTTTTTAAATATTGTGTTAGATCAGGAGCAATACTTGCAGGAGCAAGTGAAAAAGATATTGATAATTTAACTTTGTATGCTGAAAAGATAGGATTAGAATTTCAAATTAAAGATGATATATTATCTGAAATTGGCGATTCAAAAATTATGGGAAAACCTGTAGGCAATGATAAGGCAATGAATAAAGTTACTTATGTTACAAAATTTGGAGTAGAGAAAGCACAAGGATATCTAGAAAACACAACTAATGAAGCATTAAGGACTTTAGAAGCTTATGGAAATAAAGCAGAATTTTTAAGAGAACTCGCAATATATATCAAAGATAGAAATCATTAATTTATAATTTCTATAGAGAAATTTAAGTAAGGAGATTTTATGGAATTTGATAAAGAAAAAATGCCTAATCATATAGGGATTATAATGGATGGTAATAGAAGATGGGCAAAGTCACAAGGGAAGAACATTGGTTTAGGGCATAAACAAGGAGCAAAAACATTAGAAAAAATTGTAAGATATGCTAATAAAATTGGTCTAAAATATATTACAGTATATGCTTTTTCAACAGAAAATTGGAAAAGAGCAGAAGAAGAGGTAAATGGACTAATGATATTATTTAAAACATATTTAGATGATTATTCTAAAAGAGCAGATACTGAAAATATAAAAGTAAACATATTAGGAGATATTACAGCTTTTAATGAAGATTTACAAAAAAGCATGAAAAAATGTATGGAAAGAACTAAAAATAATACAGGAGTAGTATTTAGTATAGCTATAAATTATGGAGGAAGGGCAGAATTAGTTAGAGCAATGAAAAATATAGCATTAGAAGCTAAAGAAGGTAAAATAGAAATAGATGATATTAATGAAAATGTAATATCAGATTATTTATATACTACAGGGATACCTGACCCTGATTTAATAATAAGAACAAGTAATGAATTAAGACTTAGTGGATTTTTAATGTGGCAATCAGTCTATTCAGAATTATATTTTATAGATATAAACTGGCCAGATTTTAATGAAGAGCAATTAGATAAAGCAATTTTAGAATATCAAAGAAGGAACAGAAGATTTGGAGGAAATTAATAAATGAATATAACAAGATTACTTACAACAATATTAGGGCTACCAATAGTAGTGATAGTATTAGTTTTAGGAAATAAATATGTTATAGACATATTTTTTTCAATAGTGGCAATAATTAGTATATATGAGTATTTTAATGCTATGAAAAAGAAATCAAAACCTATTGAATGGATAGGATATTTGTTTTCAATTCTAATAGCATTTATACATGTAATACCAGGCTTTGATATAACATGGGTTGGCTTATTTTTGCCAACGATAGTAATTTTATTATTTATACAAAGTTTATTCACTAAAATGAAATATAATATAACAGATATATCAGTTACTTTTTTTGGTATATGTTATATAGTATTATTTATAATGTGTATCCCACTTATGATCGAGAAATTACCAAATAAAATTTATTTGTGGTATTTAGTAATTGCTGCTTGGGGAACAGATAGTTTTGCATACATTATAGGAAAGGTATTTGGTTTAGGAAAACATAAATTTAGTAAAATTAGTCCAAATAAAACTATTGAAGGGTGCATAGGTGGAACAATTGGTTCATTAATAATTGCAATTATTTATACATACATATGTAATAAAATATATGATGATTCAATATCTTATATTATATTTGGTGGTTTTACAGTCTTACTTAGTATAATGAGTCAAATTGGAGACTTTGCAGCATCAAGTATAAAAAGATATACAGAAATCAAAGACTTTGGAGATTTAATACCAGGGCATGGAGGTATGTTAGATAGAATTGATAGTGTAATATTTATAGCTCCACTTGCATACCTATTGTATATGATTATTCTATAAATAATATTTATTGTAGGGGCATCGTTTGAGGGAATACCCAAAAGACATGACACCACTGTGCCCATTTGATTAGAGAGGTGAATTAATTGCTTACATTTATTGTAAATGCGATTAAAATAATATTTTTATTAGGAATATTAGTATTTATTCATGAAGGTGGGCACTTTATTGTTGCAAAACTATGTAAAGTCAAAGTAAATGAGTTTGCACTAGGTTTTGGTAAAACAATAGTATCTAAAAAAATTGGAGAAACAATATATGCATTAAGAATAATTCCACTTGGTGGATTTGTAAGAATGGAGGGAGAAGAACAACCTTCAGAAGAACAAGGCTCTTTTAGTAAAGCAAAGATTTGGCAAAAAATATTAATAGTATCGGCAGGAGGATTAGTAAATATTATATTTGCAATATTAATAGTATTTTTACTAGTAATATTTTATTATGGATATCCCTTAAATGAAACTTTACAAGTTACAGGAACATTTGCTTATTCTATAATTGATAGTATAAAGATGTTATTTTCTGGAAATGTAACAGTAAATGAATTGGTAGGACCTGTGGGAATATCATCAATAATAGTACAAACAACAGAATTAGTAAATTATATATATTTAATTGCTGCAATTTCATTATCATTAGGAGTAACTAATTTATTACCAATACCACCTTTAGATGGCGGAAAAATTGTAATTTATATACTTGAGGCAATAAGAAAGAAACCTCTAAAAGAAGAAACAGAAGTAGCTATTCAAATGACTGGATTTGTATGCATAATAGCTTTATCAATATTTGTAATGATGAATGATATAGGGAATATAGCACACTAAAAATTGGCAACGATAAATCGTTGCCAATTTTTGGTACCATTACTCAGAGGTTGCCTCAGTTACATCAGCGTTTAGGATTTCATAAATTTTATTTACTAAAATACGTCCTAAAATAAAACCCATTAACCCAAATAGTGTGCTTAACATAACTGCTATAAGAGTTCCGTCTCTCCTTTCTAATACAAGTGTACCATCATTGAATTTTCCAATAACAGTACCAGAGCGAAAAGAAGAATTATTGGAAGGAGATACTCTTACAGAATCATGCGTAAGCTCTACACGAACAGAAAAATCATCTGTAACGTCCATCTTAAAAGTAGATGATGGTATATTGGAAGGTAACTTCATAGAGACCTCCTGTGCTACTTGTTTACACAAATCAAACTGTTCTTCGGAAATTGGTTTTTGAAAAAAATTCAAAAAAAGCCAAAAAACAGCCACAAACAGTATTGAGCCAACAGTAATCCAAATACACTTCTTGTTATTTTGCGTGAACACTTTCTTTAATTTGCTAACAATTTTCTTTTTCATGGTTTTAACCCTCCTAAAAATAATAATGTCTCGAGTCCTCTTGCTAGAGGAAGCTACTAAAATACCCAATCTGGAGTATTATTATCAAGTATTATACATTATTTTACATAAAAAAACAAGTTTTTAAATTAAATTACCGTGTAAATTTAACGAAAAACATTGACATTACAATTACTTTATTATAAAATACAAACAATAGTTCTGAAATGAAAACATGAGGTGATTAATATTGAACAATATAGAAACTCTAAAAGATTTAATTATATACCAAAGTCAAAATAACGAAAATATATCTGTTGAAGTTTTGTATAATGGAGAAGATTTTTGGCTAACGCAAAAGTCAATGTCAAAATTATTTAATGTGGCAGAAAATAATATAACATATCATTTACAAAATATATTTAAAACAGAAGAATTAGAGCAAGATTTAGTTACTCAAAAAATTAGAGTAACTGCTTCAGATAGTAAAAAATATAATACAAATTTTTACAGCTTAGATGCAATTATAGCAGTTGGTTATAGAGTAAATTCAAAAGAAGCAACAGATTTTAGAATTTGGGCAACAAAGACTTTAAAAGAATATATAAAAAAGGGATTTGTTGTTAATAGCGAAATGTTAAAAAATGGACCAAAATTTGGAAAAGATTACTTTGATGAATTATTAGTTAAGATAAAAGAAATTAGAGCAAGTGAAAGAAGATTTTATCAAAAAATAACTGATATATACAAAGAATGTAGTTTTGATTATGATAAAAATAGTGAAACCACACAAGAATTTTACAAAAATGTTCAAAACAAGTTACATTTTGCAATTACTGGAATGACAGCACCTGAAATAATTTACAACAGAGTAGATAGCAAAAAAGAAGATATGGGATTAACTACTTGGAAAAATGCACCAGACGGAAAAATACTTGAAACAGATGTAACAATAGCAAAAAATTATCTTTCACAAGAAGAAATTACAGAACTAAATAATTTAGTATCTATGTATCTTGATTATGCTGAAAGACAAGTAAAATTAGGTAAGATTATTTCAATGCAAGAGTGGAAAGAAAAGTTAGAAGTATTCTTAAAAATCAACGAATATAACATTTTAAAAGATAATGGAAAAATAAAAAGAGAAATAGCAGATAAATTAGCTTTAGATGAATACAAAAAGTATAGAGTTATACAAGATAAAAACTATATTTCAGACTTTGATGAGTTAGTAACAGAAACAAAAAAATATAAAAATTTTAATAAAAGGGAAATAAAATGAATAGAGAAGATATAATAAAATATAGTTTAAGTTTGCCAAATACTTATGAAGATTATCCTTTTCCAAATAATAATACATCTATAACAATGAAACATTTAGAAAATAAAAAATGGTTTGCTTTAATAATGAATGTAAAAGGAAAAGTATATCTCAATGTAAAAACAAATCCAGATTATTCGGAGTTATTAAGAAATTCATATGACTATATAATACCAGGTTATCACATGAATAAAGAACATTGGAACACAATTATTATAGATAATAAAGTAAATGCTTCTTTAGTAAAAGAATTGATTGAACAAAGTTATAGACTAACTAAAGGAGATGTAGGGGCGCACAGTGTGCGTCCGTAAATAATAGAAAATTAAACATTAATATCTTTCAATAAAAAAATTTAAAAAAATATATACAAAATAACTCATTTAATGATATAATCTAACCGTATTATACAAAAGTTTGGGAGGAAAACTATAAATGGGAAATATTGTTTTGTTAGATGAATTAACAATTAATAAAATTGCAGCTGGTGAGGTTATAGAAAGACCAGCATCTGTAATAAAAGAAATGGTAGAAAATTCCATTGATGCAGGAGCTACAAATATTACTGTAGAAATAAAAAATGGTGGAATATCATATATAAGAATTACTGATAATGGTCATGGAATTGAAAAAGACGATTTAGAGATTGCATTTGAAAGACATGCTACAAGTAAAATTAGAAGTGCAAATGACTTAAATATAGTTAAATCAATGGGATTTAGAGGTGAAGCATTAGCTAGTATTGCTGCTATTTCCAATATAGAATTATGTTCAAAAACAGCTCTTGATGATGTAGGGCACAAAATTGTAGTTGAAGCAGGAAAGGTATTAGAACAGGAAGAAATTGGATGTTCAAAAGGAACTACAATAACAGTTAAAAATCTATTTTTTAATACACCAGTTAGATATAAATTTTTAAAAAAGGATTATACAGAATCTGGTTATATAGAAGATACTATTTCTAGACTAGCACTTATAAATACAAATGTTGCATTTAAATTAATTAATACAGGAAAAACAATTATTCAAACAAATGGAGATGGAAATATTAATAATGTAATTTTTAGTATATATGGAAAAGATATTGCAAAAGCAATATTGCCTATTAAATATAGTTATGAAGGAATTGAGATTACTGGAGTTGTTGGAAAACCAGAAATAGCACGTTCAAATAGAACAAACCAACTCTTCTTTGTAAATAAAAGATATATAAAAGATAAAGTTTTATCAAGTGCTATAGAAAAAGCATTTAAAGGGTTATTACCAATTGGAAAATATGGTTTTATTGTTCTAAATATCGAAGTTTCTCCAAGTACAGTTGATGTCAATGTCCATCCAGCGAAGCTTGAAGTTAGATTCCAAGATGAAAATATAATATTTAAAGCAGTATATAATGCAGTAAAAGATACATTACTAAAAGCTGAATTAATAGAAAATGTAGAAGAAGAAAAATTAAACTCAAATGTAATAACAGATAATACATATGTAGATTTTACAAGTCAAGCATTTTCAAACACTTTTAGGAAAATAGCAAATAGTGAATCAGTAATACCAAGGGAAACTTCAGCACCTCAAGTTGCTACATTAGTAAAAAAGGAAGACGATTTACAGGCAGAACAAGATAATAATATAATAGAAAATTTATATTTAAGTAAAAATACAGATAATAGTATACAAGATTTTAAAACAGAGGATTTTGAGAAAACACGAAAAAATCAAATATTGTCAGAACTCCCTATAGAGAATGAAAATAATGAAGAAGATTTAAAAATTTCCTCTGAGGAACAAATGCAAGAAAATACAGAAAATAATCAAAACCAAGATATACAAAAAACACCAGAAATGGAACAATATATACCAGAAGATTATACATATGGTGCTATGATAGCCGAAACAATTACTAATAATTTACAAGATGATGATGTAGAAGAAAAGAATATAGACAAAAGTGTAAACTTTGATGATATGTATAATAAAATATTTGGAAAAACCATAAATGATGAAGAACAAAAAGAGGAAAAAGGTGATATAGTAGAAGCAAAAGATATAATTACTGAAAATGTAAATATGTCTTTATATGAAGATGAAGAGAAATATACTCCAAAGGCGAATATAAAACAAAATTACAAGTTGATAGGGATAGCATTTAAAACATATATCATAATAGAAATTGAAAAGGAATTATATATAATTGATCAACATGCTGCACATGAAAGAATAATGTATGAAAAAGTTAGAAAAAACTATTATTCGGAAGGGCAAAAAGATTCACAGCTATTATTATTACCTGATATAATTGTTTTATCCCATAAAGAAATGGATATTGCACGAGATAATATGTCTAAATTTGAAAGAGCAGGATTTCAATTAGAAGAATTTGGAGAAAATACTATAAAATTAACAGGTGTACCAACAATGTGCTTAGACTTAAATACAAAAGAGTTATTTTTAGAGACTCTAGATGAAATAAATACAGTTGCAAGAACAGCAAAACAAGAAATAGAAGAGAAATTTTTAGCAACTATTGCTTGTAAAGCAGCAGTTAAAGCTCATATGGCTTTAACACAAGAAGAGGTAGATAGTTTGTTACAACAATTATTAAATTTACCAAACCCATTTACTTGTCCTCATGGAAGACCTACTGCAATTAAGATGAGTATTACGGATATAGAAAAGAAATTTGCTCGAAGAAAGTAAATTCAAAAAATAATAGCCATTTTGCGTAGTCGGAACGACAGAGCGTGAAAAATTTATGGAATAAATTTTACTCGCAAAAGAGACTTCGATTGAAATCAAATCAACGTACAACAGTACGCCTCATTGATTTCAATCTCGTTTGCCTAGCAAAATAACTATTCTTTTTCGAATTAAATAAATATCTGAAAAGGAATTGGAATAAATATGGACAAAACACAGAAACCAACTGTTATTGTAATATGTGGTCCTACTGCATCTGGAAAGACAGCATTATCAATAGAATTAGCCAAAAAAATTAATGGAGAAATAATTTCAGCAGATTCTATGCAAATATATAAATATATGGATATAGGGAGTGCAAAGCCAACAAGAGAGGAAATGGATGGAATAAATCATTATATGTTAGATTTTGTAGAGCCCAATATAAGATATAGTGTTGCAGATTATAAAAAACAAGCAGAAGTGTGTATAGAAAAAATTTTGGAAAAAGGAAAAGTTCCAATAGTTGTTGGTGGTACTGGATTATATGTTAATTCTTTAATATATGGTATAGAATATAATGAGATAAAACTAGATAATGAGTATAGAGCAAAATTAGAAAAAATAGCTGATGAAGAAGGATTAGAAACTCTTTTTAATAAAGCATTAAAAATTGATCCAGTTGCTATGGCGAAGATTTCATGCAATGACAAAAAAAGAATATTAAGAGTATTAGAGATATATCACGAAACAGGAAAAACAAAAACAGAGCAAGAAATAGAGTCAAGAAGTAAGGAAATAAAATATAATTATAAAGTTTTTGCAATAAATATGGATAGAGAAATACTATATAATAGGATAAATAAAAGGGTAGATATCATGATAGAAAAAGGGCTTATTGAAGAAGTTAAAAATCTGATATTAAAATATGATAAATTACCAACTGCTATTCAAGGTTTAGGCTATAAAGAGACAAAAGAATATATAGAAGGAAAAATCACAAAAGAAGAAATGGTTGATAAAATTAAAATGGAAACTAGGAGATATGCAAAAAGACAGTTAACTTGGTTTAAGAAAAATAAACAAACAATATGGATAGATGGACTAGAAGCTAGTTATAAAAATATACAAATTATTTTGGAGGAAATAAATTGAAAGAAAAATCTAAGAAAGGTAAAAAAATAAATAAAAAGAAATTAGGACAAACAGTATCATTACTAGTTACCTTTATAATAGTTATGTGTATTTTTTATAGTATCATTAATTTACTAATAGAACCATCAGATGTCTTTGTAATTGAAAATGGTAAAATATATGAAGAAGAAACAAAAGTAGGTTATATAATAAGAGATGAAAAATTGGTATTTAGTGATGAACATCAAAATGGAATTGTTACTATAAAATCAGAAGGTTCAAAAGTTGCAAAAGGGGACTCTATATTTAGATATTGTAGCCCAAATGAACAAAAACTAGAAGAAAAGATATCTGAATTAGATAAAGAAATACAAAAAGCTATAGAAGGACAAAATACAAGTATATATTCTACGGACATTCAATTATTGGAAAAGCAGATAGAAGAAAAAGTAGCATTACTTCAAACTACTAATAAAATAAATGAAATTACTGAATATAAATCAGAAATTAGTTCTTATATGATAAGAAAGGCAAAAATTGCAGGAGAACTTAGCCCAGCTGGTTCATATATTAATAAATTAATAACACAAAGGAGTGAATATGAACAACAATTAAATTCTGGACAAAAGTATATATCTGCTCCAGAAAGTGGAATTGTATCTTATAAAATAGATGGATATGAAGAAACTCTAACTACAAGTAACATAGATTCAATAACAAAAGAAACATTAGATTCAATTAAAAGTAAAACGGGACAATTAGTCTCTTCAAGCTCAGAACAGGGAAAAGTTGTAAATAATTTCTATTGTTATATTGCAACTATTCTATCATCAGATAATGCAATGAGTGCAAAAGAAGGAGATATTATAAAGCTAAGATTATCTAATAACAATGAAGTATCTGCTGAAATAGTAAAAATTTCTGATTTTACCAATGGAGAAGCCATTGTTACATTTAAGATAACTCAAGATGTAGAATATTTAATAGGGTATAGAAAAATATCAATAGATGTTATTTGGTGGAATGCTTCAGGTTTAAAAGTACCAAATTCATCTATAATTAATGAAGATAATAAAGCTTATGTAATAAGAAATAGAGTTGGTTATACAGATAAAATATTGGTAAAAATAAAGAAACAAAATGAAGATTATTCAATAATAAATAATTATACAAGTCAAGAATTAAAAGAATTAGGGTATACTACAAATGAAATAACTTCAATGAAAAGTATAAGCCTATATGATGAAATTGTATTAAAACCAAAGTAATTTGTTGTAGGGGCACATTGCATGTGCCCTAAAAATGTATTTTTGTAAATAAAAGAAGGAAAAAGCATTTTTTTGTAGAAAATAATAATTATAATTCAAAAATTTTAAAATCAATTGCAACTGTGTTTTAACATAATAAAATCTAAAATTAATTTCTAAAAAATTGTAATCTAAAAAGTACAATTCTAAAATTTAAGAAAATCCAAAAATTGAAAAGAGGAATTTAAATGTTATCTATTGTTAAAAGCATGTCTTTGCAAGGGTTAGATGGCTATTTAGTAGAGGTACAAGTAGATGTATCAGGAGGATTACCTTCATGTGATATTGTAGGTTTACCAGATGCAAGTGTTAAGGAATCCAAAGAGAGAGTAAGAACAGCAATTAAAAATAGTGGTGTAGACTTAAAAAGTAGAAAAATGATAATCAATTTAGCACCAGCAAATACAAGAAAAGAAGGTGCTCTGTATGATTTACCAATAGCTATTGCAACACTTATAGCTAATGAAGAATTAGAAGTAAAAGATATAGATGATACTATATTCATAGGAGAATTATCTTTAGACGGAAAAATAAACAAAGTAAAAGGTATTTTCCCAATGTGCCTGGAAGCTAGCAAATTAGGAATAAAAAAAATGGTAATTCCAAAAGAAAATGCAAAAGAAGCAAGTATAGTAAAAAATATAGAGGTAATAGGAGTAGAAAGTTTAGAGCAAGTTATAAATATACTTAATGGAAGCGAAAAACCAGAAAGGGTACAAATGAACTATGAAGACTATTTTATGAAAAATATAAATTATATTTTTGATTTTTCAGATGTAAAAGGACAAGAAAGTATAAAAAGAGCTTTAGAGGTTGCAGCTGCTGGTGGTCATAATTGTCTACTTATTGGGAGCCCAGGCTCTGGTAAAACGATGATGTCTAGGTGTTTACCATCAATATTACCAAGTCTAACATTTGAAGAATCATTAGAAATAACAAAAATACATAGTATAGAGGGAATATTACCAGAAGACAAACCATTAATTACTAATAGACCATTTAGAACACCACACCATACAATATCTGGAGCTTCATTAATAGGAGGAGGAAGAATTCCAAGACCAGGAGAAATAAGTTTAGCACACCATGGGGTATTATTTTTAGACGAACTACCTGAATTTCCTAATAATGTATTAGAACTTTTAAGAGTACCATTAGAAGATAAAATAATAAATATTAATAGAGTAAATGCAAGTTTAACATATCCATGTAATTTTATGCTAATTGCTTCAATGAATCCATGTCCATGTGGGTATTATGGCTCTAAAGAAAAGGAATGTACTTGTAGTGAAAATTCAATAAATAAATATATGGGAAAGATTAGTGGACCTTTATTAGATAGAATAGATATACACATAGAAGTTGAAGCAGTAAAATATCAAAAATTAGACTCTAGTGAAAAAGGAGAAACCTCAGAACAAATAAAAAAGAGAGTAGATAAAGCTAGAAAAATACAACAAGAAAGATACTCAAAACATGGAATATATTCAAATGCAGAATTAACTCCAAGGTTAATAGATGAATATTGTAAATTAGACTCTAAAGGAAAAGAGATATTAAAAAATTCCTTTGAAAAATTAGGACTAAGTGCTAGAGCATATGGAAGGATTTTAAAAGTATCCAGAACAATTGCAGATTTAGATGGAAGTAAAAATATAGAGGTAAAACATTTAGCAGAAGCAATACAATATAGAAATTTAGACAGAAAATACTGGAAGAATTAAGTTTAAATTCGATTTATGATTTGGAAAGGAATGATTAATAATTATGCAAGAAATAGATATAAATAATGAAAATTATCCAGATACATTAAGAGATATACAAGAACCACCTAAAAAATTATATGTTTTAGGTGATGTATCATTACTAAGTACAAAATCATTAGCAATAGTTGGTGCTAGAAAATGTACTGAGTATGGTAGAAAACAAGGGACTAAATTTTCATATAACTTAGCACAAGAAGGAATAACAATAGTAAGTGGACTAGCAGTGCGGAATAGATACATCAGCACATATAGGAGCATTAGAAGCAGAGGGAAAAACTATTGCAGTATTAGGAACAGGATTTGATAATATATATCCACCAGAAAATAAAGAACTATTTGAAAGAATTTTAAATAATAATGGTGCAATTATTACAGAGTATGAGCCTGATATTAAAAAACGTCCAGATAATTTTAGAAAAAGAAATAGAATAATAAGTGGATTAAGTATGGGAGTATTAGTTATAGAAGCAGCACAAAAAAGTGGAACAGGAATAACTGTTAATTACGCAAGAAAACAAGGAAAAGCAATATTCTGTATACCAAATAGTCTAGAAAATAAAAAAGGAGAGGGAACAAACAGATTATTAAAAAGAGATGGTAAATTAGTAACAAATGCAAATGATATATTGGAATATTTTAATATGAGACAAATGAAACAAATTAGCATCGATGAAATAGAAAAACAAGTAGATGTAAAACCAGAATACAAAAAAATATATAAAGTAATACAAAAAGGAGAAATAAATATAAATCAAATTATTAAAGAAACTAAAATGAATATTGGAGAGTTAAACTCTAAATTACTCATGATGGAATTAGAAGGTCTTATAGAAAGTAAAACAGGTAATAATTATGTAATTTGTAGAACTACATTTATATAGGTATTAAACTATTGTGTAGGAATGTTTTATATATTCGAAAAATAATGTAAGAAGGAAATAAAATAATGGATAATAGAAAGAACACAGGAAATATAGGTGAAGATATAGTGACAAAATATTTAGAAGAAAAAGAATATAAAATAATAGAAAGAAACTTTAGATGTAAATTAGGAGAAATTGATATAATTGCACAAGATAAAGAAGAAATTGTGTTTATTGAAGTTAAAACAAGAAAGATATTATCATATGGAAATCCAGCAGATTCAGTAAATGAACCTAAGCAAAAACACATCTACAAAGCGTCAGAATATTATTTGTTAATAAATAATAAATTAGATGATTTTACAAGAATAGATGTTATAGAAGTGTATTTAAATAGTTCAAGCTATAAGATAAACCATATAAAAAAAGCAATTATAGATAGAAGAATATGAACCAAAAGAACTTAAAACTCATATTATATATATACAGAGGAGGAATTCTTATGAGTTTTGTAATTAAAGCTATTGTTTGGACACTAGCTTTTTATGGATTATTTGAGATTATAAAAACTATTTTATATATAACAATACATACAAATTTAAGGTCAAGTGGTATCTATATGATTATTGGCGTTAAAAATCAAGAAAAAGAGATAGAGGGGATTTTAAGGTCTATAATATTTAAAATATTATATGGCAGAGAAGAGCAGATAAAAGATATTGTTGTGGCAGATTTAAATTCTAAAGATAATACTAAAGAAATAATACAAAGACTAGAAGAAGAATATGAATGTATTAAAGTAGTAAATTGGAGAGAATGTAAAGAAATATTAGATGCAGTGGATAACTCATAGCTGAAAACTATTCATTCTTCACTGCGACTTATTAAGTTGCACATTTGGTGACTCCTACGGGAATCGAACCCATCACTCCACCTTGAGAGGGTGGCGTCTTAACCGCTTGACCAAGGAGCCGTGAATAAATCATGGACAAATAATATTTTAGCATAGATATTAAAACGATGTCAAGGGATATGGAAGATTTCTCACGGTAATTATGGAAAATTAATTGATAAATCAATTTATATGTAATATAATGTTTATAAGATAGGAGAATATATGGAAATAAGACAAGCAATAATTGAGAATGCAAAAATACTAAAGGAAAATAATATTACTGATTCATATAATATTGCTAGAATTCTAATGGCATATACTATAAATAAACCTAAAGAATACTTAGTTATAAATGATAAAGAAATTTTAGAAGATGAAATTTTACATATATATAATGATAATATTGAAAAAATAAAAAAAGGATATCCGCTTCAATATATAACAAATAATCAAGAGTTTATGAAATTAAATTTTTATGTTGATGATAATGTATTAATTCCTCAACCAGATACAGAAATATTAGTTGAGGAAGTAATAAAAATATGTAAAACAAAGTATAAAGATAAAAAAATAAAGATATTAGAATTATGTACAGGTAGTGGAGCTATTGCAATATCTATAAAAAAATATATAGAAAATATACAAATTTTAGCAACAGATATAAGTAGTAATGCTTTAGAGGTAGCTAAAAAAAATGCAGGATTAAATAATGTAGAGATTAAATTTATTGAATCAAATATGTTTGAACAGATTAATGGTAAATATGATATAATAGTTTCAAACCCACCATACATTGAAACAGAAACCTTAAAAACGTTATCAAAAGATGTACAATGTGAGCCATCCCTTGCATTAGATGGTGGTATAGATGGACTAAGTTTTTATAGAGAAATTTCTAAAAATTCATATAAATATTTAAAAAATCATGGATATTTAGCATTAGAAATAGGATATAATCAGAAAAATAGCGTAATAGATATATTAGAAAAAGAGAATAAATATAAAGATATAAAGTGCATAAAAGATTTAGAAAACAATGATAGAGTGATAATATCAAGACCAATATAAAGAGAGGAGTTAAAGGTATGTCATTTTCATCAGAAATAAAAGAAGAACTTAGTAAGTTAAATACTTTTGGAAACAAAGATTTAATATATTGTGAATTATACGGGTATATATTAAGTGGAAATGCGAGATTTATACAAAATAGAATAAAGTTTTCTACCAATAGTGAATATAACATAAACAGATTTGGAAAAATATTATCTAAACTTGAGATCGACTATAAAATAAAAGTTCAAGGTAATAACTACATAATTACTTTTAATAAAGAACTATTAAATTTAAGCAATATACAAACATCAACAACAGATGAAAAAAGAGCAGTTATAAGAGGAGCATTTATGGGTGGAGGATTAATTAATAATCCTAATAGTAAATACCATTTAGAAATTACGTTTAATTCTGAAGAAAACCAAAAAATTGTACAAGATATTATTAACGAATTTAATATAACAACTAAAAACCTTGCAAGAAAACATGGATATTCTTTATATATTAAAGAAGGAGAGATTATCTCAGATTTTTTAGCTGTAATAGGTGCAAATAAAGCAGTAATTAGATATGAAGAGATAAGAGTTATTAAAGATAAGCGAAACAATATAAATAGAATAGTCAATTGCGAAACTGCAAACCTTAATAAAACTATTGAAGCATCAGTATTACAAGTACAAGCTATAAATTTAATAAAAAGCAAAAAGAAATTTGAAGAATTACCAGAGAATTTAAAAGAAATTGCAGAGATAAGACTAAAGAATCCAGATGCAAATTTAGTAGAACTTGGGGAAATGTTAGATATACCTATTAGTAAATCAGGAGTAAATCATAGATTAAATAAATTATTAGAAATTGCAAAAGAATTAGAAAAAAAGTAGATTAATTATATATGAAAGGATTGATATAATAATGAATGAGGTAAACTTATATATACACATACCATTTTGTAAGAAAAAATGTTATTATTGTGATTTCATATCATATCCTAATAAAGATAATTACATTGAAGAATATATAGAAACTGTAATAAAAGAATATCGTAATTACAAAGCAGAAGAATATATAATTAAAACAGTGTATATAGGTGGAGGAACTCCATCATATATTGATAGCAGTTATATCGTAAAACTTTTAAAAGAAATAAATTTAAAAAAAGCAGAGGAAATAACTATTGAGATTAATCCAGGAACTGTAACCAAAGAAAAATTAAGAGATTACAAGAAGGTTGGTATAAATAGATTAAGTATAGGATTACAAGCAACACAAGATACTTTACTTAAAGAAATAGGTAGAATACATACTTATAATGAATTTTTAAATACATATAATATGGCAAGAGAAGTTGGTTTTAAAAATATAAATATAGATTTAATGTTAGCATTACCTAAACAAATTATAGAAGATATAATAAAAAGCGTAAAAAAGATAATTGAATTAAATCCAGAACATATTTCAATATATTCATTAATACTAGAAGAAGGAACTAAAATGTATGATATGGTTAATAAACAAAAATGCATTTTACCAAAAGAAGATGAGGAAAGAGAAATGTACTGGACAGTTAAAAATTTATTAGAAAAGAATGGATATAATCATTATGAAATATCAAACTTTGCTAAAAATGGTTATTATTCAAAACATAATATTGACTGTTGGAATCAGAAAGAATATATAGGGATAGGAGTTTCAGCACATTCATATTTGAATAATAGAAGATACTCTAATTTAGAAAAAATAGATGAATATATAAAAAATTATAATGATAAAAAAATACACGAAATACAAGATAAAATATCTCAAGAAAAGGAATATATGATATTGGGTTTAAGAAAGCTAGAAGGAGTTAGTATTTCAGAGTTTAAATTAAAATTTAGTGAAAACCCTATATATTTATTTAGAAATGAATTAAATAAATTAGTAAATTTAGAGTTACTAGAAGTAGGGTTAAATAATATAAAATTAACGAGTAAAGGCTTAGATTTAGCAAATATAGTATGGGAAGAATTTATATAAAAATCTATATTGTTAAGAATAATAAGAGGGTTTCCTGTAAATAGGAAGCCCTCATTGTGATTTAATATTTGAAATCATATTTTGCATGTGTACGATTATAAAGATATCTCTTGATTTTAGTTATTAAATGATATAATACATAAATTATAGCTATTAAAATTAATGTTGTTCTTGCAATTAAATAAAATACATATCCCCATCTAGGTTTATTATTTTCATCAAGTATTAAATCTGTATTAATAACTCCAGACCAAATACCATGTTGTTTAGCTTGAGACTTTTCTTTATAATAATCATAGTGGTATGTAAAACCAAATTCAAATAAATTTTTAGCATCAACAAATTTAGCTTGTTCACCAGTATTAGGAAATGTTGAACCTAGAATAACTGCAATAAATTCTATATTATCCTTTTTGGCACCTGCAACTAGGCAATTTTGGGCAGGATTTGTATAACCTGTTTTTATACCAGTAGCATATTCATAAAAATGAGGGGAAGCAGTATTTATCAAATGATTTGAATTATGTAGAACTCTATCATTTAATGGATAAACATTTGAAGATGGAAGGGTATAAGTTTCAGTAGATACAATAGTTCTAAATTCTTGTATATTCATAGCGTATTTTGCTATTAATGCTAAATCATAAGCTGTTGTACGCATATTTGCATCATGAACACCATTAGGGTTAGTAAAATATGTATTTTGGCAACCTAATTGTTTTGCTTTTTCATTCATCATATTTGCAAAAGCAGGAACATTACCAGCGATATGTTCAGCTAAAGCATTTGCGGCATCGTTTCCAGAAGGTACAAGTAAAGCATATAGTAAATCTCTTGTGGTTAAAATTTCTCCAACCTGTATTTTTGATACAGTATATCCAGAAGGAACTGTTGATATTGCACTTTCGCTTACCGTAACTGGTTCATCAAGACTACAATTTTCAAGTGCAATAATAGCAGTCATTATTTTTACAGTACTTGCAGGATACATAGGAGTAAAAGCTTCTTTTTGGTATAAAATATCTCCAGAACTTTTTTCTATTAATAAAGCTGATGGTGCATTAACACTTAAGCTCGCTTTTACAGACTCTGTATCAATAATTGGAATACTATAAGCATTTACAAATGGTACGCATATTAAATTAAATAAAATAATAATAATTAAACTTATAAATAATTTTTTAACTCTCATAAATATCATCATATCATGAGACAAGATATAAATTCAAGCAATATTTAGTAAAAATTATAAAAATTTTACAGTTGATTTTTAGATATTATAGATATAAAATAAACACGATATAATTTTTGGAAGGAATGAGTACTATAAAATTAGATGAAAAATTAATGATAGCAAAACTTATGGATAAGCTAAAAATTTGTAAGACTAATAACAAAGTGGTAAGTACAGAGTTTTTAAATATATACAAAAGGGAATTATTATTAAAGGAATTAAACAGATTAAAAGAAAAGAATTATCTATTTTTTGGTGGGTTTGAGGACTCTGAGTATAAAGTGCTTATAATATATCCTGAAAAATTTAAGGAAGAATTTGATTTGTATAGAAATAATAATAATTCACAAATAGCTGAAAATGCAATAAATAATATAATAAAAGCAATAAGAATAAAATTACCAAAAGAACTTATAGGCAAATATGAGCATAGAGATTATTTAAGTGCTGTTATGAAATTTGGACTTGTAAGAGAAAGAATGGGAGATATAATAGTTCATGAAGATGGAGCTTATATAATGGTTTTGAAAGAAAATGCAGAATATATAAAAAACTCATTAGAAGAATTAATTAGATTTAGAAAATCAGAAATAGAAATAATAGATATTGATAAAATTGAGTTAAAACCAATAGGATTCAAAGAAATAAAAATATCAGTAAGTTCAAATAGATTAGATAATTTTGTATCAGAAATATGTAAAATTTCAAGGAGTCAAACGGAGGAATTATTAAAAAACGAAAAAATTTATCTAAATTCAAAGTTGGAAACAAAAGCCTCTAAAGAGATGAAATTAGAAGATATTTTAGTTATACGTGGTAGAGGCAAATTTAAAGTAGGTGGAAATTTAGGAACAAATAAAAAAGGAAAAATTGTTGTAAATATTTTAAAATATATGTAGGGACACCTAATTAATAGATATATAAATATTTCAAAAGAATTTTTAAATATATTACAGTCAAATTCGATACTGCGTAAGATAGTGTCAATTTTTTTCGGGGAAATTTGTTAAAAAATTTTATACCCTCAA
>CAPZDM010000030.1 GCA_948745425.1 uncultured Clostridia bacterium | reverse complement strand
GGTGGTGTGAGAGGGAATAAATAAAATAATTATTTATTCTCTACTCGATTTTTTTGAAAAATTTAATTGAAAAAAGTTAATATTATTGATATAATTGACACATAATTAAAAGAGTTGGAGGAAATGAATGAAAGAACAAATTAGCCTTGAACAAATTAGTAAATTTAACGAAGAATATAATAAAAATAGGAATAATAAGATCATAGAAAATTCAATTACAAAAAATGGATTAGAAAATACTTGTATAGATAGACAGATTATAATGGAAAATCAACCTATTTTTAATATTGAGTTACCAGAATGTAAGAGATATGACCAAAAAGATAGCTATAAATGTTGGATATATGCAGGTATTAATGTTATCAAACATGATATAGCACAAAATTTAGATATAGATATAATGAAGTTAGAATTATCAAACAATTATATTGCTTTTTTCGATAAGCTAGAAAAATCCAATAATGCCTATGAAAATATAATAGAATTAGAAAATACAAGTTTATATTATATACATAAAGAAAAGATAATAAAATTTTGCGTGTCAGAAGGTGGCTATTGGCAATGGTTTGTTGCTATTATTAACAAATATGGAATTGTACCAATGCCTTTTATGTCAGATGCAGTTGAAAGTACTAATTATCAAAAAAGTAAGTGAAATACTTGCTGAAAAAGTAAAAAAAGATATTAATTACTTATTAGAATTAAAAAATAAAAATGAAGGTACAGAAAAATTAAGAGAAGAAAAAGAACGATTTCTACAAGAAAACTATAATTTATTATCTAAAATACTTGGAGAACCAATATTTAAATTTGATTATGATATAAAGATAAAGACAATAATTATATGATATATAAGAATATGACACCAATTGATTTTAGAAATAGATTTTTAACATTAAATTTGAACAATTTTGTATCAATAGGAAATCTTCCAATGTATAACAAGGAATATTACAAAGTATATTCTAAGAAGTATTTAGGAAATATATATAAAAGTAGTTATGCAAATTTTTTAAATCTACCAATTGAAGACTTAAGACAATTAACTATTAAACAATTAAAAGATGGTATTCCAGTTTGGATGGGAGCTCATATCCTAAAATTGCGAGATAAAAAATCTGGAATATTAGATATAAGATTATATAATTATAAAGAAACATTAAATTTTAAACCTTTGACCAAAAAAGAATCACTAGATTTACATGATATTGAAATGCACCATGCAATGACATTTTGTGGAGTACATTTAGTAGAAAATAAACCTATAAGATGGAAAGTAGAAGATAGCTATGGAGATAAAGAAAAAGAAAATGGCTATTATATAATGAATGATAACTTTTTCAATGAATTTGTTTTAAATGTAATTATAGATAAAAAATATTTATCTAAAGAACAAATGGAATAGTATTTTTAGAAAAAGTAAAAGAACATAATGGATTTGCGACTAGAGAAATGATAAATAAATTTAATTTAAAAGAAGAAAGTAGGTAAATAATGGATTTAGAAAGGAAAGATAATAATTCCATGATTATTAAATATCAAAATACAGATAATGTATTACAAGATGTGTGTTCTATTATTGAATCAGCAAGAGATTATGCTTATCAATCAGTAAATATTGCATTAGTAGAAAGAAATTGGTTTATAGGATATAGAATAGCAGAAGAAGAATTAAAAGGTGATAACAGAGCTGATTATGGTACAGAAATAATAAAGAAGTTGTCTAAAGAATTAAAGGGGAAATATGGAAAAGGCTTTGAAATAAGAAACTTATACTATTTTTTACAATTTTACAAAACTTTTCCAAACATTTTGCATGCAGTGAATGCAAAATCTAATATATTGCTTTCTTGGACACATTACAAAATTTTATTACAAGTATTTGATGAAAAGGCAAGAGATTGGTATGCAAAAGAAACACTTGAGCAAACTTGGAGCACGAGAACATTACAACGAAATATAAGTACACAATATTATTATAGACTATTAAAGTCGCAAGTCAAAGAACCTGTAATTGAAGAAATGAAAGAAAAAAATAAAGAACACTATTTAATGGATAAATTAGAATTTATAAAAAATCCGTTAATAGCCGAATTTTTAGGTTATTCATTAGAAGATAAATATACAGAAACTGAATTAGAAACAAGTATTATAAATAACTTACAAAAATTTCTGATGGAACTTCGGAAAAGGTTATGCTTTTGTAGAAAGACAACAACATATTAGTACCGAAAAAGATGATTACTATATAGATTTAGTGTTCTATAATTATATTTTAAAATGTTTTGTTTTAATTGATTTAAAAACAAATAAAGTAACTCATCAAGATATAGGTCAAATGGATATGTACGTTAGGATGTATGATGAACTAAAAAAAGCAAAAGACGATAATCCAACAATAGGGATTTTACTTTGTACAGAAACAGATGCAGATGTAGCAAGATATTCTGTATTAAATGGAAATGAGCAATTATTTGCAACAAAGTATAAAACATATTTACCAACAGAAGAAGAACTAAAAGCTGAAATTGAAAGTCAAAAAGCAATTTTTGAAATACAACAACAAGAAAAAAACGAGAAATTAGATTAGTATAATAAGAATTATTAGAATGGAGGAAGTATAATGCCTAAATATTCAAGAAAAATGCATGGTGGAGAATTATGGGCAAAAATAGAAGTGCTTGAAAATGTTTAATCTCCTTTATTAACAATTAAATTTAATTAATAAAGGAGTAAGAAAATATGAATTATGAAGATAAAAAAATTGTAGGAGTTATCGCATCAAATGTTGAGCCATCAATTGCTCTTAATGTTATAGGTCATCTTGCTATATCTATTGGCAAATATTCAAATGACGAAATTATGGGACAACCAACTATTGTTGATAAATCAGGTATAAACCATTTAGGAATTAGCCAATTTCCATTTATAATAACAAAAGTAAAACAAGGAAAATTAAAAAATGCTATAGATTTAGCAAAACAAAATCCTAATTTATTAGTAGCTGACTATCCAAAAGATATGTTAGACACAAGAACAGATGATGAATTAGTTACATCTATAAATTCAAAAGAAAATGATAAATTAGAATATCTAGGTGCTATTATTTATGGTAATACAGAAGATGTTAATGAAATAACAGGAAAATATCAATTATGGAGATTAGATTAAGATAATTTGTAAAGACATATTGAAAAGATAAGATGATTGCTCAATATGTCTTTACTTTATATTTTAACAATATATAAGTTCTTTAAATATAATTTCTTCAACTGAATGCTTATAATTATTCATAAGTCTAACCCATTTTAAAGGATCAGTGTTTTTCAAGTTTTCATCAATAGGATTTTTTTCTAGTATTTGTGCCATAAATATTTCAAATCTTCTTTTAGCTTGTTTATCAGTTTCTACAATATGCTTTCTTAAAGTCTTATTCATAAACATTATTATATATTCAGCTTTTTTGTGATTCTTCAAATATTCTAATCTTAAATGACCATACTTTCCAATAATATAATTTTCTTTCTCTAAATATAAGTCAGGAACAAAATAATCTCCTTTTTTGTGATAAGTTATCTCTACCATAACTAAAACCTCCTAAAATTTAATTTCACTACTTTTAGAACTATAATTTTATATCTACACTTGCAGGAAGAACAGGAGTAGGAAAAACAACTCTTATAAATATACTAATGAAATTATATGACATAGAAAGTGGCAGAATATTAATAGATAACTATGATATTTCAAAAATATCTACAAAATGTTTAAGAGATAATATTTCTTATATATCACAAAATCCATATATTTTTACAGATACAGTAAGAAATAATATAACTTTAGGAAATAGAAATATAACAGATGAACAAATAAATCAATTAATACATGAAATAGGTGTAGAAGATTTATTTAATAAAATGAATAATGGACTAGATACAAAAATTAAATTCTCAAAGTTATCTTATGGAGAATTACAAATAATAGCTTTTATAAGAGCGATTTTACATAAGGCAAATTTTTATATATTTGATGAACCAACCTCTAATATGGACTTAAAGACAGAAAGAATGATACAAAATATAATAGACAAAATATCAGCTAAAAGTACTGTAATAATAATAGCACATAGAAAATCAACCATTGAGAGTTCAGATAAAATTATTTACCTAAAAGATGGACAGATAATGAATTACTAAAACCATTATAAATATATAAATTAAACCGAAATACTAAGTAAATAAAAAGTATTAACAAAATTAAATAAATATTTCATAAAATACTTTATCTTTTATTTTTTTTGTAATATAATATAAGATATTTATACCTTATTATTGAGGTGCAAGATTTAAGTACCTTAGAAAGGAAGAAAATAGATTATGAGTGATAAAAAAGTAAAAAACAAAAGAGAGAAAAAAGAGAAGAAATCAAAAAATAAAAAAGGAAATAAAAAGTTAAAAAAAGTATTACTAATAATACTATTAATATTATTAATAACATGTGTCGTTGGAGCAGGAGTATTATTTGGAGTAATCTTTGGATTAATAAAAGGAGAATGGTCTTTATCAGAAGAAGACTTGGAAATAGAATTCGCAAATTCTACTATCGTTGACATGGATGGTAATGTTATTGGAACATTAAATGGAGATGAAAATAGAATTATTGTTAATAAAGATGAAATGTCAAAGTATTTAGAGAATGCTTTTATATCAATAGAAGATGAAAGATTTGAAACTCATAAAGGAGTTGACTTAAAAAGAACTTTAGGTGCAACTCTAACATTTGTAACACATAAAGGTAGTTCATCATATGGTGGAAGTACTATAACTCAACAATGTGTTAAAAATTTAACAGGAGAAGATGATAGTAAAGGAATAAATGGAGTACTAAGAAAAGTCAAAGAAATGGCTAGAGCTTATCAATTAGAAAAAATCTGGTCAAAAGATCAAATACTAGAATTATATTTAAACTTAATTCCTTTAGGTGGAGATGTATATGGTGTAGAGATGGCATCAAGAAAATACTTTAATAAATCTGCTAAAGATCTTACAGTAGTAGAAGCAGCATATTTAGCAGGTATTACAAATGCACCTAGTACATATAACCCATTTGGAGATCATGCATATGGAACAGATGAAGCAAAAACAACAAGAATAAATAAAAGAGTAACAAATGTATGTTATAAAATGAATGAATTAGGACGTTTAAGTAATGATGAATACAAAAAAGCACTAGAAGAAATTGAAGCAGGAATCAAATTTGAACAAGGAACTACATCAAGTAATTCAAATCATTCATATCATACAGAAGCAGCGATAAGACAGGTATTAAGAGAATTAATGGCAAAGAATAACTGGTCAGAAGAAGAAGCAAAACTTCATTTATATGGTGGAGCATATACAATACATACAACTCAAGATACAAATTTACAAAAAACAGTACAAGATGCTTACTTAAATAAAGATTGGATAACAACAAAAACAGTTACAAAAAAAGATGAAGAAGGAAAAGATGTTAAAGTAAAAGAACAAATACAATCTGCAATGGTAATAATTGATCACTCTACAGGTTATGTAATTGCAGGTGCAGGAGCTTTAGGAGAAAAGACAGCATGGGGAACTAATAGAATGGTTGAAAATGGTTCACAGCCAGGTTCATCAATAAAACCATTAGCAGTTATTGCCCCATCACTACAAGAAGGATTAATTACGGCAGCATCAGTTGCAGAAGATAGTCCAATAACATTTGGAAGTTGGTCACCAAAAAATGATAAACAAGATGGATATTATGGACTTATGAATATTAGATGGATTTTAAGGGTTTCTAGAAATCTTCCAGAAGTAAGAATGATGGCTAAATTAACTCCAGAAAAATCAATGGAATATTTAAAATCAATGGGTATAAGTACACTTGCAGGAGATGAAGGATTATCTTTAGCATTAGGAGGATTAACTAATGGTGTAAGTCCACTTGAAATGGCAGGAGCATATGCTACAATAGCAAATTATGGAGTTTATATAGAACCAACTTATTATACAAAAGTGGTATCATCAACAGGAAAAGTATTAATAGAAAAACAACAAGAAACACATAGAGTATTCTCAGAACAAAATGCATGGATACTTCAATCATTACTTACAGAACCAACAGGAACAGGATTAACAGGGGCAAGTGGAGCTACTGCAACAGGGGCAGTAATAAAAGGATATCAAACTTCAGGAAAAACAGGAACATCAAATGACACTTTATATACATGGTTCTGTGGATTTACACCTTATTATACAGCATCAATGTATTTTGGATATGATAGTTATGAAAAGAGCGAAATTGGAAGAGTTAGAGCACCAGGAAGTGGTACAGTAGCAAGAAGATGGGCATCAATTATGAAAAAAGCACATGAAGGCTTAGAGCAAAAAAGATTTGAAATGCCATCAGGAATAACAACGGCAAAGGTATGTACAAAATCAGGATTATTGGCTACGGGATTATGTAGCAGTTTAGGAACAGTATATACAGAGTACTTTGTAACAGGAACAGTACCTAAAACATCTTGTTCTTCTCATAATGAGACATCTATATGTAGTGAGACAGGTTTATTAGCTCATGAAGGATGTCCATATGTAGTAAAAAAATTATTTATAAAAAAAGAAAATGAAAATGGTTCATCAGGATGGTATAGTGCAGATAGTGACAACATGCCACTACCAACAGAAACTTGCCCACATGGACCAGAAACTCCACAAGAACCATCAGGAGGTGAAAACCCAACAGTTCCAAATAATCCATCTCAAGGAGGAAATACAGTAACACCACCAGAAGGAGGAAATACAACAGTACCACCAGAGGGAGGCAATACAGTAGTGCCACCAGAAGGAGGGAACACAACAAAACCACCAGAAGGAGGAAATACAGCAAAGCCACCAGAAGGAGGAAATACAACAACATCAGGAAATAATACAGTAAATAATACTACTGAATAAAATATAAGAAATATGAAATTGAAATATATGGGATACTATATATCCCATATATTTTAGATAGATTATAAGGAAAGGAAAAGGATATGGGATTAAAAATATATAATACCTTAACTAGGGAAAAAGAAGAATTTAGGACTTTAAATGAAAATGAGGTAAGAATTTATTCTTGTGGCCCAACAGTTTACAGTTATGCACATATAGGTAACTTTAGAACATACATATTTATGGACACTTTAAGAAGAGTTTTAAAATATAATGGATATAAATTAAAACATGCTATGAATATTACAGATGTTGGTCACCTTGAATCAGATGCAGATGAAGGCGAAGATAAAATGCTAAAAGCAGCAAAAAAAGAAAATAAAGACCCATATGAAATTGCAAAATTTTATACAGACGCATTCTTTAAAGACTTTGATATATTAAATATAGATAGACCAGAAATAATATGTAAGGCAACAGATCATATCGAGGAAATGCTAAAATTTGTAAAAGAAATTGTAGAAAATGGATATGCTTATGAAACTAGTAGAGGAATATACTTTGATATATCTAAATTAGATAAATATCCTGTATTATCAACAAGAAAGATTGATGAGCAGATAGCTGGTGCAAGAATTGCAGTTGATGATGAAAAGAAAAATCCAGAGGATTTTGCACTTTGGATAAAAGCACCAGAAAATCATATAATGAAATGGAAAAGTCCATGGGGATTATCTTATCCAGGATGGCATATTGAATGTTCAGCAATGGGTAGAAAATATTTAGGAAACGAATTTGATATCCATACAGGAGGCATAGATCATATTCCTACTCATCATGAAAATGAAATTGCACAATCAAAAGGGGCAAATGGAAAGATACCTGCTAAGTATTGGATGCACTGTAATTATTTACAAGTAGATGGTGGAAAAATGTCTAAGAGTTTAGGAAATGTTTATACAGTATCAACTCTAATAGATAAAGGAATAAATCCATTAGCATTTAAATTATTTTGTTTTTCATCACATTACAGAAATAATATAAACTTTACATTTGAAGGAATTGAAGCTACAAATAAAGCTTATGCAAGATTAAAAGATGGATATAATAAACATAGGGAAGGAACAGAAGATGTAAGTGATGATATAATAAATGACTTTAAGATAAAATTTGAAGAAGCAATAAATGATGATTTAAATATGCCAATGGCAATGGGAATTGTTTGGGATATTATAAAATATCCTTCTAAATCAAAAAAACTCTCAGAGCTATTAAAAAAATTTGATGAAGTTTTAGGTTTAAAAATAGATGAAATTGATAAAAATACTATAGATTTACCAGAAGAAATAAAGGAATTAGTTGAAAAAAGGAAAAAGGCAAGAGAAAATAAAGACTGGGAGGCATCAGACAATTTAAGAGATAAAATAAGTGAATTAGGTTATTTAATAAAAGATACTAAAAATGGGATGGAAATAGAGAAAAGCTCATAATATGTTTGGAGGGATTAATGTAAAGTAATGGAAGAAACAAATAATAGAAAAATGAATTTTTTTGTTAGAGTATATAAGTCAATAACTAATTTTGATACTTATACACAATTTATGACAGAGCCTATATCAAAAGCAATTAAATATTTAGCAATATTAGTATTAATATTTTCAATAATAGTTACTGCAATTTATATTGGCTCGTTTAAATCTAAAATTTCAGAAGGTATTAAATACTTAGATAAAAATATAGAAAATATAAATTTCAATAATAAAACCTTTAGTTATAATAATAATCAGTATTCAATTTATAATGAAGAACAAAATATTGTACCAATAATTATAGTAGATACAAGCGAAACTCCAAATATAGAAGAATATGAAAGTAAGGTTAAATTATATAATTATGGTTTCATATTATTAAGAGATAAAATAGAAATATTTATATCAACACAAGGTACAGAAAATCAATTTACAACAATTGAATATTCAAATTATGATATTGGGGATATGAGTAAAGAAGACATCTTAGCTGGTTTAGATAATATAGCGATATATACTTATTTATCTATTGCAGTATTTATTGTAGAGTTTATACAATATTTTATCTATATATTATTAAATGCCGTTGTTCTGGCAATAATGGGACAAATACTTGGTATAATATTGAGACTAAAAATGAGATTTAGCCAAACATATAAAATGGGAATATATGCTTTAACTTTGCCAACATTATTAGAATTAATATATATTATAATAAATAATATTACTGGACTTGTAATACAATATTTTTCATGGATGTATACAACAATATCATATATATACATTTGTGTAGCAATACTTATGATAAAAACAGATTTTATAAATATGAATAAAGAATTAATAAGAATAAAGATGGAGGAACAAGAAGAAAAACAACAAGAAATACTTGACGAAAAAGAAGAAACAAAAGATGAAGATACAGAAAATAAAGAAGAAGACTCTGATAAAGAAAATGACCTAAAAGAGCAAACTGATGGCTAATTTAAAAGCTAATATTAATATGGAAGGAATTTGATAATGAAAAAAGAACCAAAAAAAGAAAAAAAGAATAAGAAAAAACTGCTTGTTGTATTACTTACAATATTATTAATTGCACTAGTAGCACTTACAGTATTGTTAGTAATATATTCAGATAAAAAGAATAAAGAGAACTTACCATATACAACATTATTAGATTACTTAGAAGAAGATAAGGTTGAGAACATAGAAATGACAGTCGGTTCAACAACCTTAAAAGTAACACTTAAAGATAGAGAAAAAGAAGAAGATACAGAAACTGTAATAGTACCTAGTACTCAAGCTTTTATAGAGCTTGTACAAGATAAGAAAATGGAAGGTAAACAGATAAATCTAGAACAAAAATCTGCGAGTATTATAACAACAATAGCAAGCAGAGCTTGGTCTATTATACCTACAATATTAATGATTGCTCTATTTGTAATGATATTTCAAATGCAAGGACTTGGAGATAAAGGTGTAGTATATGATGGAGATGAAAATAAAAGTAATGTTAAGTTCGAAGACATTGCAGGATTAGAAGAAGAAAAAAATGAACTAGTAGAAATAGTAGGTTTTTTAAAAAATCCTAAAAAGTTTAGAGATATGGGAGCCAAAATTCCAAGAGGGGTACTACTTTGTGGAAAACCAGGAACAGGAAAAACCTTACTTGCAAAGGCAGTAGCAGGAGAAGCAGGAGTTCCTTTCATAGCAATGAGTGGTTCTGAATTTATAGAGATGTTTGCAGGACTTGGAGCTTCTCGTGTAAGAAAGTTATTTTCAAAGGCTAAGAAATTATCTCCATGTATAGTATTTATTGATGAAATAGATGCAATAGGTTCAAGGAGAACAGGTGGAAGTGGAGCAGAATCTGAAAACAATCAAACTCTAAATCAACTATTAGTTGAAATGGACGGATTTGAAACTGATAATGCAGTAATAGTATTAGCAGCAACAAATAGACCAGAAATGTTAGATAAAGCATTATTAAGACCAGGAAGATTTGATAGACAAATAACAGTAGCACCACCAGATATAAAAGGTAGAGAGCAAATTTTAAAAATACATGCTAAAGATAAAAAATTTGCAGACGATATAGATTTAGCAGATATTGCAGATGATACAGCAGGGTTTACTGGAGCAGAATTAAGTAATATATTAAATGAAGCAGCAATAATTGCAACAGTAAATGACCATGAAGCAATACAAAAAGATGATTTAGAAGAAGCCATAAAGAAAGTAACAGTTGGATTACAAAAAACAAGTAGACTAATGTCAGAAAAAGATAAAAAATTAACAGCATATCATGAAGCAGGACATGCCATAGTTAGTAAGTTTCTTCCAACAGTAACAGATGTAAAAGAAATATCAATTATACCAAGAGGAGTTGCTGGTGGATATACAATGTATAAATCTGATGAAGATAAATATTATATGTCAAAAACAGAAATGGAAGAAAAGTTAATTTCATTATTAGGTGGGCGTGCAGCAGAAAGACTAGTATTAAATGATATATCAACAGGGGCAAGTAACGATATTGAAGTTGCAACAAAGATTGCAAGAAACATGATAACAGTATATGGAATGAGTGATACATTAGGACCAATATCATTAGTAGTAGATACACCAGAAGAATTAAGATTATTTGGGCATAACATTGAAGATGAAATAGGAACAGAAATAAAAACTATAATAGATACAGCATATGTTAGAGCACAACAAATATTAAATGCAAATATGGAAAAATTACATCAAATAGCACAAATATTATTAGAAAAAGAAACAATAACACAAGAAGAATTTGAACAAGTATTTATGTCTTAATGTATAATATAAATTAGAATAATGCGTTGTAGGGGCGCCCTTTGGGCGTCCGAGTGGGTAAGCCACCTTTGTTCTAAGAATTAGTAAGATTATAATAAAGGAGAGATAGTTATGGAAAAGTGCATACTACTAGGAAATGGAGCAAGAGAAGCAGTAATTGCAGAAAAAATATCAGAGGGATTTGAATTGTATTGTATAATGCCATATGAAAATCCAACAATTTCAGAATTTTCACAAAAATCAAATGGAAAAATATTAATAGGAGATCCATTTGATAAAGAATTAGTAAAAAAATTTATACAAGATGAGAATATAACAAACTGTGTAATAAGTAGTGATAACTTATTAAGAGATGGATTAATAGATTTAGCAAGAGAGTTAGGATTAAAAACCTTTGGTCCAACTTCGTTAGGTTCAAAAATAGAATGGAGCAAAACTTATGCATTAGATATTGTACAGAAAATTGCACCAGAAATGGTAATTAAAAACTTTGAAGTAAGAAATAAAGAGGAATTAAGAAAAGTAATAGATGAAAATTACAAAGATGATAGTTTTGTTGTAAAACCAGAAGGATTAACAGGAGGAAAAGGTGTTAAAGTTGGAGGAATACACTTTAATGGTAAAGAAGAAGGATATACATATGCATTATCATGCTTAGAAGATAGTGGAGTTGTTATAGTACAAGATAAAGTAGAAGGAAGAGAATTCACAGTAACAGGATTAACAGATGGAAAAAATCTTGTTATAACACCAACAACTTTTGATTATCCATATAGATTTGATGAAGACAAAGGACCAGGAACAGGTGGAATGGGATGCTTAAGCTTTGAAACAGGTCTATTACCATTTTTAAATCAAGAAGATATTAACAAATGTGCAGAATTAATGGAAAAAGTAATTAAATACATAAATCGTGATAGTAATGAATTCACAGGACCAATCTATGGAGGATTCTTTAAATGCGAAAATGGAATAAAATTTATAGAGTTTAATGCAAGATTTGGAGACCCAGAAGCATTAAATATATTAAATACATTAGAAACACCATTTAAAGAAGTGTTTGATAACATTCAAAAACAAGAATTATCAGAAGAAAACTGTAAATTTGCAAAAAAAGCAATTTGTACAGTTTATATGGTAAGTCCAAACTATGCAATAGCCTCAAGCAAAGAACCTTGTAAATATACACTAAACAAAGAAGAAATAAACAAAAAAGGAGCAAAAGTATATTTTGCAAGTTCAAAAAGAGTAGAAGGCAATTCTTATGAATCAGTTGGAAATTCAAGATTAGTAGCTATTGTTGCAGAAGATGAGACACTAGAAAAAGCAAAACAAAAAGTATATAAAGCAATAGAAGGAAATGTTGATAGTGTATTGAATTTTAGGAAGGATATTGGAACAATATATATTCACTAGTTGAAAAATAATTTGAAACAATTCTTTTCCGACTATATATATTATAAGAAGAAATATAAAAAAGGAAGAAATATTAAATGCTAGATTATAATAAAATACAAGAATTTGAGAAACAAAAAACAAAAGTCATGAACTATATAATGTATAAAAAGAGAACAGAATATGAAGTAAGACAAAAATTTTCTAAAATAATAGAAGAAGAAACCTTGGAAGAAATAATCGAATATGTAAAAGAAGCAGGATATCTGAGTGATACAGATTATATAGAAAGAGCAATTAGTGAATTTATGGCATTAAAGAATTTATCAATATTTGAAATAAAAAATAAGCTATATGCAAAAGGAATTTCGAAAGATGATATAGAAGACTATATAGCAGAAAATAGAGAAGAACTAGAAGAATATGAGGAAAAGTCAAAAGAAAATATAATTGCAAAAAAATCAGCTATAATGGACGAAAGAGAATTAAAAAATTATCTATATAAAAAAGGATTTAATAAGGATTAGAAAGAGTACATAAATAAAATGAAAGGAAAAAATAATGAACAACGTACTAGCATTAGAAACAAATAAATATGCAATAAAAATAGAAAATTTTGAAGGACCACTAGATTTATTATTACATTTAATAGACAAAAATAAAATGGATATATATGATATAAAAATATCTGAGATTACTGAACAATACATAGAATATATAAATAAAATGGAAGAAATGAACTTAATAGTAGCTAGTGAATTTGCAATTATGGCATCAACTTTATTATATTTAAAATCAAAAAAACTACTTCCAAAACATCAAGAAGATGAGGAGGAATTAACAGAAGAAGAACTTATAAGAAGAATTATAGAATATAAGAAATATAAAGATATAACACAAAAATTAAAAGAAAACTTTTTAACTTTTTCTAATAGATATTATAAATTTGCAGAAAAAATTGAATTGCCTAAACAAGAATTAGATGAGAACTATGAGCAAGGGATAATAACGAAACTATACAAAAGATTAATATATAGAAATGAGGAAAAGATAAATGTAAATGCAAAAAATATTGAAAAGATAGCATTAGTAGATACATATACAGTACATGAAAAAGTAAAAGAAATGTTTAAAATATTATTGCATACTCCGAATTTTGTATTTAATAAAGTATATACTTTAAAAAAACACAATAAGCAAGAAGTTGTAACAGCATTTTCAGGACTTTTAGAATTATCAAGAAGAAGTAAGGTTATGACAGAGCAACAAGAAAACTTTGGAGATATAAAAGTTGAAAAAATAAAGAAAAAGAAAGAATAAAATTAGGAAAATTGGAAAAAATTAATAATATAAATTCTATGAAATGGAGAATTTTATGTTATTAATTTTATTTTTTTTAATTATTATAGCTATAGCTTCTCTAAAAATAAGAGTTAATTTTAAAGATATACAAATATCAAATATAAATGAAAGAGGAGAGAAAGTAAAGCTTAAAAATCATTATCACATAAATATTGAGCTATTTATATTCAAATATATTAAAATTGCTAAGGTAAAATTTAATAATGAAAAAGTAAGTAAATCTATAAGCAAGATGAAATATAAGATAGAAGATATTGGTATAGAAAAAGAGATAAAAAAAGAAATTAAAAATAGAAAACAGATTATAAAAGCTTTTAAGCATTTAAATTTAAAACTAGAAAAGTTAAACTTCAATCTTGAGATAGGTACAGAAGGAATAATAAGTACAATTGGTGTATTCACTATCATATCAACATTAGTGCCTATTTTGATAAGAAATAATGCAGATAAAGTAGAATATAAAATAGCACCTATATATAATATAGGAAATGTAATAAATTTTTGGGCAAATGGTATAAGTGAGGTTTACTTGGTACATATTATCTATGCATTATATATGATTAAAAAATAATTGCCATTTGGCGTTGTTATCACTCAGTCGATTTCCCATCAACGTGCATAAGCACGCCTCAGGGAATATCTCCTTCGTATGCCTAGCCAAATAACAATTCTTTTTTAATCTAGATTAATTTTAAGTAAGAAAGGAATGTGAACAAAAAATGGGAGAAGAAACAAAAGGACAAAGTCATCC
Source organism: uncultured Clostridia bacterium (assembly GCA_948745425.1). Taxonomy (GTDB): domain Bacteria; phylum Bacillota; class Clostridia; order TANB77; family CAG-508; genus CAKPSH01. Next base: position 5,094 of record CAPZDM010000030.1, on the reverse strand, counting down.
TATAGAAGGACTTATGATTACAGCAATGGATAGTATACAAGGAATGGTAGATGTTAATACAATTATAGGAGAACCAATAGAAACTTCAGCAGGAAGTGTAATAATACCTATATCAAAAGTAACATTTGGATTTGCAGCAGGAGGTAGTGAATTTAAAGGAGAAACTGTAGATGAATATACAAAAAAAGAAAAAGAAGAACAGGTACAATATAGGTTACCATTTGGAGGAGGAAGTGGAGCAGCAGTAAACATAAATCCAGTAGCATTTTTAATAGTACAAGCAGATACAGTAAAACTATTACCAGTAAACCATGCATCATCATTAGATAAAATATTAGACTATGCACCAGAAATAATAGAAAAAATGGAAAAAGTATTATGTAAAAAAGACAGACAAGAAGATAATAACAAATAAAATTCCCCATATGGGGAGTTTTATTTGTTATACTAAATCATTCATATTATAAAATCCACTTGGTTGATTTACTAGAAATTCAGCAGCCTTTAATGCTCCATCAGCAAAAACATTTCTAGAATATGAAGTATGTTTTATTTCAAAAGTTTCATAAGGGCTAAAAAATTGAACAGTATGTTCTCCAACAATGTTACCACCACGAATTGATGAAAATCCTATTTCATTTGGTGAACGCTTTTCAGATTTAGAATGTCTATCAAATACATATTCTTTTTTATTATCAAATACTTCATTTATTGCATCTGCAAGAAGAAGTGCTGTTCCACTAGGAGCATCTTTTTTCTGATTATGATGAGTCTCTATAATTTCTATATCGGCATTAGACAATTTTTTAGCAACTTCTGCGACGATTTTTGACATTAAATTTATATCAAAAGACATATTTGAAGACTTAAATATAGGTATGTGTTTACTATATTCTTTTATTTTATTTTCTTGTTCTTCCGTAAATCCAGTAGTTGCTATAACAATTGGAATATTATTTTTAGAAGCATATTCTAACATATCTAAAGTCATAGCTATGTAAGAGAAATCAACTATTACATCTATTTTTACATCTATGTCTTCAAATTTATTAAAAATAGGGAAGTTGGTAGTTTCATCTTTAGTTATATCAAAACCACCTATTAAATTTAAGTTATCAAAATTTTTAATTTGTGATATTACGGTACGTCCCATACGACCATTACATCCATTTACAAAAACATTTATCATATATAATTTTTCTTTCCTTTCTATTTTAATTCGTATGGGCGATTATTAATGGCCCATATCTTTCTTATAATCTAATAAGAATATTTCTATTTTATAAAAAATAACTAAATGTACAAAAACCTAAAATCATATATGCATACCTAAACATTTTTTTATATGTATTAGTATCCTCTAATCCTTCTAAAGTTTCCATAATGGCAGAAAACTTATCAGTTAATGTTATAATATAAGATTCCTTATATTTAGGTAAAGCCAGTGTTACAGGCCACATATGTTTTGAAATTACATCTTTTTCAATATCATTAAGTTCAAATAATTTAGTTGCATTATTTAAAGCACATTTAGGATGGGTAAATGCGTGAAAACCTTTACGATTTTCTTTTTTTCTCCAATCGTATAAAAATAAATCGTGTAACATAGCAGCACGTGTTGCTGATACATAATTTAAATGTAGTTTTTTGCATATTAAATAAGTATAATATGAAACATATAGGCAATGCTCATAACAAGAAGTATTATAATGTTGCCTATAATTTTTCATTTGTAATACAATACTATTTATTTTTATATTATATATAATCTCATTAAAATATTTATCGTTATTCATTTTTTCTAATATTTTAAACATATAATCAATTCCTTTATAATTGCATAATATAAAATACACAAGATACTGGGGACAAAGTGCCCTCACACTAATTATACTATAAAAGATATATTAAATCAAATAAGGTTTCATGGCAATTTTTAGTATTTCTAAATTTTCAGAAGAGATAGGAGTAAGAGGTAATCTAGGAGTACCAAAATCATACCCCATTAGATTTAGAGCAGCTTTTACAGGTATAGGATTTACTTCACAAAATAATGCATTTATAAGTTTAAGACTCTCTAATTGAATTGCTGTGGCTTCTTTTATTTTTCCATCCCAGAAATTTTTAATCATATCTGAAAATTTTTGAGGAGCGATATTTGAAAATACAGAAATTACACCAAGTCCACCTAAAGATAAAACAGGAAGTACTTGATCATCATTACCACTATAAATATTCAAATTATCTCCACAAAGTGCAGCAATCTCAGCAACCTGAGATAAATTTCCAGATGCCTCCTTTATTGCAACTATATTTTGAATTTTAGATAACTCTAAACAGGTTTTAGGTAAGATATTTACACCAGTTCTACTTGGTACACTATACATAATAATAGGAGTATTAGGAACAGCAGAAGCAATAGCTTTATAATGTTCTATTAATCCATTTTGTGTAGCCTTATTGTAATAAGGAGTAACAACAAGTATTCCATCAACACCAATATTAGTTGCAAATTTTGAAAGTTCAATAGCACTTGCAGTACAATTTGAACCAGTACCTGCAATTACAGGAATACGTCCATCAATAGTATCAACTGCAAATTTTATAGTTTCCTTTCTTTCAGAATCAGTCATCGTTGAAGCCTCACCAGTAGTACCACAAACTATTATTGCATCAGCCCCATTTTTAACTTGAAATTCTAATAATTTTTCAAACTCTGCATAATTTACACCATTTTCATCGAAAGGTGTAGCAATGGCTGTTCCACAGCCCTTAAAAATAACTTTTTTCATTTTACACATCTTCTTTCTGTGTTAGTAAAAACCCATATATAATCATATATTGAGTATATTATACATATTATATTCTAAAAAATAAAAAAAGGGAAGACATTTGTTGAAATTATATAATAGTTTTATAAAACAAAAAAGTGAACTTTGTTCACTTTTTTGTTTTGTATGAAAAATCAATTATAGATTATTATATGTATTATTCCTTTTTATTACTAGTAGGGTGTAACAGATCTCCTTTTATACCTATATCTACTAAATTAGAAGTAGCAGCTTCAAATGGAATAAATATTTTATTTGCATCTCCATCTGCAATTTCCTTTAGAGCCTCTAAAGATTTTAATTGAACAAGGGTTTCATCTGGATTTGCATCTTTCATTGCAGTATAAATCATTTGAACTTCTAAAGCTTTCGCTTCAGCAACTCTCTTTATAGCTTCAGCATCACCCATGGCTTTTCTGATTTTTGCTTCTTTTTCAGCTTCAGCTGCTAAGATTGTAGCAGTTTTGGAACCCTCTGCTTGAAGTATTTTAGCTTGACGTTCTCCTTCAGCTTTTAAAATCTCAGCTCTTTTATTTCTTTCAGCATTCATCTGTTTTTCCATCGCTGTACGTATATCTTCTGGAGGAGTAATATCTTGAATTTCAACTCTTTCAACTTTACATCCCCATTGAGAAGTAGCTTCATTTAAAACCATTTTTAATTGTTCATTTATTAAATCTCTTGAACTAAAGGTTGCGTCCAAGTCTAGCTTACCAACAATATCACGTGTTGTAGTGATTGATAAATATGCGATACTCTTTTTTAGAGAATGAATTTCATAAACTGCTTTTGCAGGATCTACAACTTTATAGAATACAACTGTATTAATTCTAATAGTAACATTATCTTTTGTAATAACTTCTTGTGGTTGAACATCTAGAGTCTGTTGTTTTAAACTAACAACAAATCTAACACGGTCTACAAGTGGGATTATAAAAGTAAGACCAGCATCTGCTATTTTATGGAACTTACCTAATCTTTCAATAACATAAACCTCTGATTGACTAACCACTTTAATAGAATTATATATAAGAAATACTATAATTGCGAAAAATATAATTAAAAATATTATAAAAGGTATCATATAAAATCCTCCAAATTAATTATTTTCTTGTATATACTATTACATTATACAACAAAATATGGAAAAATGGAAGAGTTTATGTAAAATTTGTTTAACAAAAAACTAAAAAAATAAGAAAAATTTCAATTTTTCTTATTTTTTATATCTAAATTAATATATTTATAAAGTGAACATATATCACAATTATTGCAAATAGTAATTCTATTTTCAAATATTAATTTTAAAGTATTAATAAAATCATCCTCAATTTCATCAACAGGTATATGAATAGTTAAATGTGCAGGTAGAGTATTTAATAAATAATTTAAAATATAGTCATTATCTGAAAATGTTATATCTGATAAAAACTTAGCATTAAAGTATTCTTTAGATTTACTATCAATTACCTGCTTATTATCATCTAATAGAATTGATGTACCATTAAAATATACAAGATGTATATTAGAAACTTTCGAAATATTTGACTCTATATATAATCTCAATATACTTATAAATTCAAAATATTCACGTTCAATTAGATATCTATTTATACATGTATTTAATATATAATCTAATGTCTTACGATATTTTCCAAGTCTAAAATTGAAAAATCCATTTAATACAATAGAATGATTTTCTTTTAAATATTTATAAAGAGAATTATATATTGAAAAATATTTATCTTTAAAAAATTCTGATTCAATAGAACTTTCATAATCACATAATTCTAAAATTCTATCTTTTTCAGAAGATGAAAAATAGAAGAAATTACTATTTAACTCTTTTTTTAATACAATAGGTTCATAAAATTTTAATATTGTATCTGTTAGTATACTACATATACAATCATAAAATAAATCTATATTTGTTCCACAATAATGAATTATTATATTATCATATATCTTAAAAGAATTGGAAGAAAGATATAAATTGTCTAATTCCAATAATGAAAATCTATCAAATAAATATTTTATTATAGAATTGTTATTAATTTTAATGCAAATTGATTTCATTTAAGAACTAAACTCCTTCCAAAATATAATAAATATATTATTTGCAAAAAACAATCATATATACATATATCTTATTCTAATTAATTTTAAGTGCTACAAAAAAATATTAATAAAATTTGACACAAAATATAACAATAATAGTTGAATAATAAATATATTTTTATTATAATCATTTATATAAAAAGAG
>CAPZDM010000029.1 GCA_948745425.1 uncultured Clostridia bacterium | reverse complement strand
ATGTGGTGGTGTGAGAGGGAATAAATAAAATAATTATTTATTCTCTACTCGATTAAAACTAGTTCATTCTTCTTGATACATCTTTCCTAAGAAATTTATCTATTATTTCTTCATCATCTTCTTGGAACTTTTGTTTTAATTGTTCTCTTGATTGTTTTTCTAGTTCTTGTGTCATTTCTTGCGATATCTCTTCTAATTGTCTTTCAATTTCTCGTCTTTTTAATTCTTTTTCTTCTTCCGACATTTTGACTAATTCTGCTTCATAAATTTCTTTAGATTCTTGATTTGTTTTTAATATTTCCTCTCTTTTTATTTCCATTTCTTTTTCCTTTTCTGATTTTTCATTTGAAATTATTGTAGAGTTAGAACTATTAAATATATTATTCGCAATTCTTATTAATTCAGTTTTAAAGCAAATACTAAATATAATAATTCCTATTAATATAACAACCATTAATACAATTATTAAAATTCCTAATTTATTTTTCATTTTTTCTCCCTTCAAAAATATACTTATATAAATATAATAACACAAAAATATACTTTTGACAATATTATTATTCTATTTAAACATTATTTATATTTTAAGAATGAAGGTGGGTAAATCCACCCTCATTCAACTGATTTAGAGGAAAAGCATCATAATTAAAGTTACATTACTTTAATACTAGTAATAAAATTGCATAGTTTTAAAGTGGGGACGTTGATACATAAATGCCATAAGAATATGCATTATCAAAAGGAATCTTAACTTCCGCCGTATATAATCCAGGAGTCCAATAATTATTGCTCAATGAGCCTTGAACAGGAATCTTATACCACGTTACTTTATCTTTTCTGCTCTTTGAAGTAACTACCTTTGATAGTTGGTTGCCACCTTGGTCATATATAGTTACAATAGCAGAGCCCTCTGATGCGTATCCGAAATACAGATAGCGTCTATTTTCGGGTACTAGAATTCCATAAGTTTCTATACTTCTAGAAGCACCCGCCCTAATCCCTGTCAAGTTAACTATATTGACTGTGTCTGACATAGGCTCAACAATAACCTGTTCTTCAGATGACTGATCACTCATAATGCTGGTGTCTTCCGTCTCGGCAGCAAAAGCAACCGTAGAGAAAGAAACTGCCATAGTAAGAGCCATAATCATTGCGACAAACCGTTTTTTTAATTTCTTCATAGATGAATACCTCCTTAAAAGACCATGTAGACACTTTTCCTCTCTATTACAAAGATGCAATAAAATTAGCATCAGTGTAATTGATTTACAATAAATACTCTCGAGTATTTATTTATGAAATATTATAGCATAAATTCTACAAACATCGACAAAATGATAAAAAATGGTAAAAAATAGTGTATATTTTCTCAACATTGATATTTTTTTATAAATTTGATAGATTAATTTTAATTAATGGAGGTGATTTGGGATGAATAAAAGTGAATTAGTTAGTACAATGGCTATAAAAGTTATCACTTTTTTATTCATTCAACACTTCAAGTCTTGGATATGTAGAATATAAAAATGGTATCTCACATTCAATATTTTCTAATTGCTCACCATTAGGAAAGGATAAAATCAATCTATCTGCCTTTGGTAATGATATTGGATAAGAATTTATAATTTTCACAATTCCTTTTTGATTTTCCTCATCTGCTACAATTATATGATACATTAAATTATCTTTTGTTAAGAATGTTATAAATACTGGCTCGTATCCTTGATAAAATTTTACAAGGCGATTTTTATATTTGCATAAAATATCTAATGCTATTAGCATTTTATCGTTGATTTTCTTTGTATTATGAACAAATATATCTCCTTTCTTACTTACAATATTTCCATTTAAAACATTCTTAAAATTATTATTCTCATCATTATATAATATCTGTAACTGATTTAATTTAGCACATCCAAAATCCTGCAAAAAATTTATTACTTTTAATTTATCTATCATAAATTTACCTCCATAAAATTTGTTTTTTATTTGACAAATCTTAAATATTATGCTATTATTTAGTTACAATATAAAGTGTTTGTCGTGAGCTGTCAACACTAAATGCATGTGTGTATTGCAACTACACACATATTTTTTTGCCTAAAAAACCGTAACTAATAATTCGTACGCAGTGAAAACTGCTACGACTTCTAACTTTCCTACTATGTAAAAAACAGAGTAGACTGCAACTATCTACCCTGCCGACTATGTATTGCTACTATTAGTCTTTGTTTGATTGTTCATCTTGCTTTTGCTTCTCTTGTTGAAGTTCTAATTGTAATTGTGTATTTTTGTCTTTCTCTAACATCAACAAATCCACTAAGCGAAGAATTGCATCGTGAGCTGTCATCTAAATGCCTCCCTTCCGCCTTTAGAAAAGACTAGCCTTTCTCTTACGTCCAGGTTGATAATATTCTATAATATATTTTATCTTAATACAAGCAAACATTATAAAAATTTACAAAAATATAACTATATAACTCGCATTAAATATCCATAAATTAGTTTCTTATCTTCCTTAATTTCTGTAACCCTAATTAATACATTATCTAAATAATGTGGATAATTATTAAATCTAGCAGGAACTCTAACTAAGCAAGAAATATTTGTTGTATCTAATTGTACAATAATACCACTATTTTTCTTTGGAAAAGCAATAACTTTCCCTGTATATTCTCCGTTCTCTGTTATGTATTTTCTAATGTTCTTATATGGATTTACAATAAAATCTTTTGCACTTAATTCAAATATATTTTTTTCTATATCTATATTCTTGATTTTTACCTTTAAGTATTCTCCTGGTCCATATATATTTTTGCAGTTCAAAATATAGATATGCTGTAAATTGTCTACTTTCATAATGACTTCTTTTCCATATAGTTCGACTATAATATGTTTAACTCCAACAGCGAGTATTCTAACCCATACAGTATCATTAATATTTAATTTTGGTAATTCTAATTTTGCTCTTAGTTCCATTGCATCTTTTCTACTTGCTATTGCTATATTAGATGTAGTATCTATTTCAATTACGATAAAATCAATTTCAGCACCTAACATTCCTCTAATCATAGATTTATTTATTTTTGATATTCCTAAATGTGTACTAGGAATAAGCACCTTTATATCTTCGTACCATACAATAGCACAAGATATATTTTCATTTTTATATTTATAATATTCATCTTCTATACCACTGATTCTACCTGTTAATATTCTTCTTTCATCTCTACTTCTCATTAGTTCTTTTATTGCTAATTCGTTCACTTTTTCACCTCCAATTAAAAAAGCACCTACCATTTAAGGTAAATGCAAATATATCTTTTCATTTAATTTGAAATATTTTGTTCAGCAAATTCTCTGTGCGTGCACTTTGGATTTGGACAACAATTCTCAATTATATATATTTCTTGATTTAATTTTGAAATATCCTTAACATTTTTTCTATAATCATCAAATTTACCTGAATAAACTTCTCGATGTTCCAAAATGATAGCATACCATTCATAATCTCCATGTAAAGGACAATGTCCTAACCCATTTAATCGTTTAGACATATCTCGTTTTTTTCCTCCCTTTTTTATATTAAGTTTGATATAACCAGTATAACACACCTTTAAAAATTATTCCACCCCAATTTTTCTTTCTTTTTAAATGGCTTTTCCACATTTTTTTCCTCTATTCGAACATTATTAGTAGTATTCTTAGTCCACTTAGGATTATATCCACTAATAGGAGTATCTTTTAGTTTTCTTGCAAGAGGGTGTTCCTTGTACATTACTTTATCTAATAATAATGGTTTATTTCATCTAAGATTTACTAGTAACTTGTTTGATGGTATTCTTAAAATCTCATCTACATTTAACAAATTTCTCTTTAGGGTTGATATATTTTTCTGACCGTATTCTTCGATATCACCTTCTATGCTATTTGACTTCTTTATTGATGTAGTCTCAACTGTTGATACACCTACTAAATCGCAAAAATATTGTGATGTCAAAACATCTGTCATTCCCATACCGATTCTTGTATCGCAATTACCTATTATTTCTTCCCATAAATCATTAGGATATCTGTTTTTAAATTGTCCGTATATTTTGCAAAATTGGAATTAACGCAATTCCTCTACTTCTAACTGTAGATATTTTTTTATTGAAATCAGGAATTTGTCCTATATTTGCGAACTCATCTAAAAAACAAAACACTTCATTTTCACATCTTCCATTTTCTCTTGAATCTGCATATCGCACTAACTTTATAAATAAGAATGTATAAAATAGTGAAGCAATAAAATCAAAAGATGAGTTCATATCACTTGTTATTACACTAACTTTTATTGTATCTGAGACATTAGTAGTTTATTTCTCTTTATTTAAATTTTTTGATAGCATACTTCGTAAATCCAATTTATTACTTTATTGGAATATAAAAATATGGTTACTGGATAATAGTTTTAGTAAATAAATTTAATGCGAACGGTGTAGAGGCGATTATTAATCGCCCGTTCTACATAGAAATTGCTTTAAATCAGTATTTTCAGTAGTCCTCTGAAGTTCTCGGGAGACTACTAGTCGCCCCTACGCATGCCTTATATCAATGTCTTCGAAAATTTTTTCTTAAAATACCATTATTCTGTAACAAAATATGCAAAATTTTGTTTTGTTCGCTTGTATTATTGTAAATAGTGTAGTATAGTAGTTAAGGATAGAAATGGGACGAGCAATGTGTGTTGCCACTTTACTACATAGCTAATGCTATGAGAGAGTGAGGTGGTGTTTATGGGATTTATATTATTTTTAATATATGCTTTGGGGTTTTCCCTAACTGTAAACGTAACCTTATTGACGATTATATACATAATTTGGACTAATAAGGAATAAATAAAACAACACATTTGCTTTTGACGGAGTAATGTGTTGTTATTACAATAATATGTGGTAGCCACATTGTCTGTAGCTCTCATTTTCTATCTATATTATACACACATTTTTAGGGAAAGTCAAATGGTTTTTTAGGTTAATAACTATTAGTATTAGAAAAATTATAGGAGAACTATATCATGAGATTAAAAAGTCGCGAAATTAATGATTTTAACAAAATATTTGGAATTATCCATCACTCATTATTCACTTTTTCATTATTCATTTAATATTTAACCCTATTATTTAGTAGTTTATTACTCTTTATTTAGATTTTTTAATAGCATACTTCGTAAATCCAATTTATTATTTTATTGGAATATAAAAATATGGTTACTGGATAATAGTTTTAGTAAATAAATTTAATGCGAACGGTGTAGAGGCGATTATTAATCGCCCGTTCTACATAGAAATTGCTTTAAATCAGTATTTTCAGTAGTCCTCTGAAGTTCTCGGGAGACTACTAGTCGCCCCTACGCATGCCTTATATCAATGTCTTCGAAAATTTTTTCTTAAAATACCATTATTCTGTAACAAAATATGCAAAATTTTGTTTTGTTAGCTTGTATTATTGCAAAATATGTAGTATAGTAATTAAAGATAGAAGTGAGATAAGTAGTTTTGTGTTGCCACTTTAACTAACATAGTTTCGACTATGAGAAAGTGAGGTGGTGTTTATGAGTTTTATACTATTCTTAATATTAGCCTTAATGGCATCAGTTACTCTAAACGTAGCCTTATTGACAGTTTGTTACATACAATATGTTAATAAAATTATAGATAAGGAATAAAAATAACAGCATATTCTACTTTTTGACCGAAGGGAATATGCTGTTATTACTTTTACAAGTGGTAACCATATTCAACTATGGTTTCTCATTTTCTATCTATATTATACACAGATTTTTTAAAAAAGTCAAATAAAATTTATTCACTTATAAGGGATTTTTCCAAATTTTGTGTCTTTATTTTTTTCTTATTAAGTATTATAATTATATTATAGGATGTTTACATAAGTAAATTGTTTATCATCTTTTTTATAGTTTTACATTATGAAAGGGTTACGATTTTTATGGAGATTAAAAAATTACGTGAAGATAAATTTGAAGTTGTGTTACATATGGAGGATTTAGATAAGTTTAATATTGATTCTTCTAAGTTTATGTCTATGCAGATTGAAAAAGCTCCCTTTTTCTCTCTTATTTTGAATTATATAGACAAAATTTCTAGTTTTCCATTGAAAAATAAAAAGATAATCTTTGAGACCTTTTTTATTGATAATTCTTATTTCTTAATAGAGTTTTATATTGTAGGACTTCTTTCCTCTGATGGAGATTTTATTTCTAAATCTGGTAAGAATTTTTCTGTGTCTTCTATAGCTCCTATGATATTTTGTTTTTCTTCTTTTGATTATCTTTGTGATTTCTGTAAGTATTTATCTAGTATAGAGAAAGACAAGCTTTCGCTTTTATTAAGTTTTTTTGAATTTTTTAAGTATAATGATAATTATTTTTTAATTTTAAAGGATTCTATCTTTTCTAGTGAATTATATGATTTTGCTTGTTTACAGATTTCTGAGTTCGCAAGTTTTATTTCTTGCTCTGATATTCTAGTGAGTAAAATAGAGGAATTAGGGAATAGTATTAATGTTATATAAAATTATTCGGGACACGTAATTGTGTCCCGATTATTATATTCAATTATTTTGTTTCTCTGTTTGCAATTTCTATAGCTTTTGTTACAATATTACCACATGTTTTTGAAGATACATTTCCCCATCCACCTTCTTTTTTTACTTCGTCATATACTCCTAATTCTTTTGCAATTTCTTCTTTTAATTTATCTGACATTAAACCTTTTCTTGACATAATTATTTTTCTCCTAACGAGAAGATATTTAAATTATAATTTACTTTAATTTTCTTATTATTTTTTATATATTTTTGTTTTCATTCTCTGCTCTATTTTATTGCTATAATTATTATTAATTATTTTGCAATTTTATAATTTATTTTTTTCTTCTCAGTATTATTGTGTCTATTTTTCGATTTTTTATTCATTAATTTTTAAGTTGTTAAAGTTCCATTTGGAGTATTAATAATAACTAAAATGTCTTCTTCTTTTCCTGTGTTTGCATTTATATATACTAGAAATTCATTGTCTTTTACTTTTCCTTGGAATTCCCAACAATATATTTCTGTGTCATATTCAGTTGGGATTATTGCTAGTCTTTCACTTGTGATTTCTAAGTTTTTGTTGATTTTCTCTCTTGCTACATTTACACTTATTATATTTTCATCTAAGTTTCTAGTTGTATGACAGTTTAAATATCCTGTTGATTCAAATCCTATTATTTCTCCATCATCTAATGCTACTTTTACTTTTATTAAGTCTGGATAACATATTACTTCACCTTGTTGATATGCATAATTTATTGTCACTATTCCTTGGTTAGTTAGATAATATGTTTCTTTCATATCTTTATAGCCTCTTTCTTCTAAGAATTTTAAGGCTTTTTCGTTTGCTTCTTCTTTTGATATTATTTCTGTTTCTATATCTCTATTATAATTTAAATATACTACATGTCCTCCTTTTTTTGCTACTGAAATGTCCATTTCGTTTCCCGAATTATTTTTTATGTGAAAGTCATATGATGGTATATTTCCGTTTTCTGAAAATCCGTCCTAAGTTTATTTCTTTTATTTTGTCTTCTCCTATGAATTTCTTTGCTATTTCTCTTGCTTGGTCTTCTCCTATTTCATCACCAGTTAAGCCTTTTCTTTCTCTGCTTGTCATATGTTCTGAGAATGCACCATCATATATTAATCCAGTATAATCATCAAATGTTCCTTCAATTGTGTCAAAACTGTCTTGTGATATATTGCTTACTTGTTGTGCTAGTTCTGTTCCTTTCTTTCCTGTTAATTCTTTCCAGCTTATTGTACCATTGTTTAATTCCTCTGATAGTTCATTTATAGCGTTTTTTAGTTGGATACTATATTCATGCATTTTTGATAAATTATCTAATTCCTCTTGTGACAGTTCTTCATTGTTTATATTTTTTCTTGATAAGGCATAACTATAATCGCTAACTTGATTTAAAAATTTTGAGGCATTTGATAATCCTTCTGTATTTACTGGTATTTGCGATAAATATGTTTCTGCGAGATTTGCTTCTCTCCATACATATGTTAATGTTTCTGCTCCATGTTCAGCAGATGTAGATATTGCTGATTTTGCCAAATATGTTTCCATACTATCTACATAATTTATAAATTCATAGAATGAGTAATTATATGAGTTTTCCATTGCTAATTCATATTTCTGATTATTATTATATAGCATTACTCCTAAAACAACTGCTGTAATTAATATTGCTAGCACTACTATTGTAGCACCATATTCTTTTAACCAATTTTTCATTTTTTTAATCCTACCTTTCTATGGGCGTACACTAATTTCGCCCTACGTATTTTAATACGAAAAGAATTGTTTTTTGTATTTTACTTGCAAAACTTGTGCTTACCTATCGTTGTGATTTCTTGTCTTGACCAAATCCAACTGTTGGTGGCTGTATTTGGGTTAAAATAGTATATTGCTCCATGTGTTGGATCCCAACCATTTAATGCGTCTTGTGCAGCTTTTACTACTGTTGAACTTTCATCTATTGGTACATTGATTTGTCCATCTGATACTGCTGTAAATGCTCCTTTTTCATATATTACTCCTGCTATTGTGTTTGGAAAGTTTGCACTACTTACTCTGTTTAAAATAACTGCGCCAACTGCTACTTGGCCTTCATATGGTTCTCCTCTTGCTTCTCCATTTATTGCTCTTGCCATTAATTGTAAATCTGAAGTTGAACCTGAATTTGATGCACCATATGTTTTATTTGAATTGTTTATTAATTTTATATTTATGATTATTAATAAAATTAATAATATTGTTGTAATTATTATTCTCTTTTTCATATTTCCCTCTCTTTTTTTATTTTTTATTTTTATTCTGTTTATTTTTTCTATTTTTTATACATTTTTTTATTTTTTAATATAAATTTGTGTTTGTGGTATTTTAGTAGTATAATTATAATATCTTTTATTAGAAAGGATATGAATTTTTAATGAAAAAGGCTTTGATTTTTTATGCTTGTTATGGTGGTGGACATATTAGTGCTGCTAATTCTATTAAAGAATATATTGAAAAAAATTACCCTGATATTGAACCTATTGCTATTGATTTTATGAATTACCTAAATGTGACTATTGATAAACTTACTACTACTGCTTATGAAGAAATGGCAAAAAAGGCTCCTTCACTTTGGGGTACTGTTTATATGAAATCTGAAAAAGGTGCTCTTGCACGTTTTAGTATAGATTCTAATAAACTTTTGGCTATTAAGTTGCATTTTTTGATTAGAAAATATAAACCAGATTATATTATTTCTACACATCCTTTCTCATCTCAGATGTGTGCTTATTTGAAGAAAAAAAATAAATTACCTAGAATTAAACTTGCTACTGTAATGACTGATTTTGCGCCCCATGATCAGTGGTTAGTTGGTTATGAATATATAAATTACTTTTTTGTGGCTCATGATGCTATGAAAAATTTACTTGTGGAAAAAGGTGTGTCTGAAAAAAAGGTTTTTACTACTGGTATTCCTTTATCTAATCGTTTCTTTATAGATTATGATAAGGGCAAATTATTAAATGACTTTGGTTTATCTAAAGATAAATTTACTATTTTATTCTTTGCTTGGGGACGTTTTGGTTTGGGTAAGAAAAATACTTATAAAATTTTAGAGGATATAGCTAGATATATGGATAATGTTCAGGTTATTGCTATTTCTGGCAAGAATATTAAAATGTTTGATTCTTTTAAGTCTACTATTAAGAAGTATAAACGTGAGCATGATATGAAGGTTTTGGAGTTTACTGATAAAGTTCCTGAACTTATGCATATTTCTGATATTGTTATTTCTAAACCTGGTGGACTCACTACTTCAGAGTGTCTTGTTTGTGGATTACCTATGATTGTTATTAATCCTATTCCTGGTCAAGAGGAACAAAACGCTGAGTTTTTAGAAAATTCAAATTTGGCTTACTGGATTAAGGATGATGATAATCCTTTGGGTGCTATTTTTAAAGTGATTAATAATAAAGACATTCTTGAAAACTTAAAACATAATGCTAGCAAGTATGCCAAACGTAATTCTACTAAGGATATTTGCGATATTATGTTTGAGAATTGAGAGATGAACAGTTAGAGATTAAAATATAAGAGACACATCTGTGCCTCTTATATTTTATAGATATATCTCTGGATTATATGTTACTCCATTTACTCTTATTTCAAAGTGGCAGTGTGGACCTGTTGAACGACCTGTATTTCCTGATTTTGCAATTACATCTCCTGCTGATACTGTTTGTCCTACTGAACATGTTAATGAACTATTATGTCCATAATATGTTTGAACTCCATTTCCATGTGATATTATTACTAAATATCCATATCCACCAGAGTTCCAACCAGAGTATGTTACAGTTCCTGGTGCTGAAGCATATATATTGTTTCTTACTGGAAGTGCAAAGTCTAGTCCTCCATGTAGTCTTCCCCATCTTCTTCCATATCTAGATGATATACGAGGTGATGCTACTGGATATCTAAAAGACATTCCAATGTTTGGTCCTGTTTTTGACCCTGCTGTTGGCTTACTAGTATTTGATGATGATATTGTAACTTTACCAGTTACTTTCTTTTGTTGATATAGGGTTGCTATTGCTTCTTGTGTTTGTTTTAATTCTCCTAATTCTACATCATATTTTTCTATTATTGATAAGTTATCTGCATTTGAACTATTTTTTTGTTTTAATTCATTAACTGCTGTTTCCGCCTCTTGGAAGGTTGATACATTTAATTGTTCCTCATTATTTATTGCTATTGCATAATATTTGTAATATGTAGTTCCTGTTTCTATTACCATATTATATATTTCTTCATCATTTGTTACTATATCTTTTTTTAGCATACATAGTTCATATGTTGGATTACTTTCTAGCTGTACAAATGCAACATGTTCTTGTCCTTCTTCTTCTCCTAATACATATTTAGTTATTCTAGCTTGCAATTTTTGTTTATCTTCACTATAACCTACAAATTCACCGTCTATGTATACTTCATATATTGGTTTATATAAAAATATTACCATTCCTATTATTAATAATGCTGCTATTATTAAAATTGTTATGAATTTTACTGATGCTCTGACTGCTATCAGTGCCTTTCTTATCATATTTCTCTTCTCCCTTCAAGTGCTTTTGTTAACGTAATTTCATCTGCGTATTCTATATCTCCTCCAACTGGAATTCCATGTGCTATTCTTGTCACTTTTATTCCAAATGGCTTAATAAGTTTTGATAGATACATTGCTGTTGCTTCCCCTTCTACTCTTGGGTTTGTTGCTATTATTACTTCTTCTATCTTTTCTTCTCCTGCTAATCTATTTAACAGTTCTTTTATCTTTATATCTTCTGGTCCAATTCCATTCATTGGCGAAATTGACCCATGTAATACATGATATACTCCTTTAAATTCATGTGTTCTTTCCATTGCAATTACGTCTCTTACATCTTCTACTACACATATACTTGTGTGATTTCTTTTTCCATTTCCACATATTGGACATGGGTCTGTATCTGATATATTAAAGCATTTTGAACAGTATTTTAAGTTTTTCTTTGCATTTAATATTGAATTTATGAATTCTTGCGTTTCTTCTTCACTTGCATTTAACATATGGAAGGCTAATCTTGCTGCTGTTTTGTTTCCTATACTTGGTAGTTTTGCAAAACTTTCTATTAGCTTTTCCACTGATGGCGAGTAGTACGACATTTACATCAACCCCGGAATATTATATTTACCTAATGCTACATTCTGTGCTTCATCTACTTTTCTTAGTGCCTCATTTACACAGGTTAGTATTAAGTCCTGTAACATCTCTACATCTTCTGGGTCAACTACATCTTGTTTTATTTTTATTGATTTTAATGCTTTTGCACCAGTTACAATTACCTCAACTGCTCCTCCACCTGCTGTTGCTGAAAATTCTTTTACTACTAATTCTTCTTGTGATTTTTCAACATCTGCTTGCATCTTTTTTGCTTCTTTCATTAGTTGGTTAATATTCATTCCTCCTAATCCCTTCATTCCTCCTGGAAATCCTCCTCGTTTTGCCATTTTTATCCTCCTTTTTAGTAATTTACATTTTTTAATTGTTTAAACCTATTATTCATCTATATAATTAATGTTTATTCCTAAATCTTCTAAGTCTTCTAAGGAATTCGCATTATTTTTTGCCTCTTCCTTTGGCTTACTTGTTTTGTCTATCTTTTTATTTGTCACTACATTATTTTTAGCTGGTTTATCTATGTATTTTATTTGCATTTCTTTTCCACATGCTATAGATACTAGTTTTTCAACTTCTTTGCGATTTTCATTTTGTTCTAGTAATTGCTTTCTAAAATCATTTAGTCCACTTGGAAATTCTACTCCTATTGTCATATCATTTAATTCTACTGCTCTTGAGTTAATCAAATTCGCATATATCATGACTTTTCCATTGCTTTTTAGTTGTTTTAATATATCTGGCCAAAACTCCTGTGATTTTAAGTTTTCTGTAGATATAGTTTGTTTTTCCTCTTTCTTATTTGTTTTTTCCTTATTTGATGTATCTTTAATGGTCTGTTCTACAGTTTTATTTTCACTCTTGTTTATTGGTGTTTCCTTCGGTATATCTTTATTTATAATGTTTGCATTACTAAGTATGTTGTTTTCTGCCTGCTTTATATTATTTGTAATTCCTTTTTGAATTTTAGTTTCTAGTTCTTTTATTCTTTCTTCTAATCCTTTTGTTTCTTCATTAACACATAAGTTTATTATTCCTGTTTGGAAAATTATTGTTTTTTGTGATGATTGTTTTATTTTGTTTTCCATTTCAGAAAGTTTAAATATTATTTTTAACAGTCTGTCCTTGGTTGTGTTTTCTGCTATTTTATTTATTTGTGCTATTTCTTCATCACTATATATTTCTAACTTTCTTCCAACTTTAACAATTAAAATGTCTTTTGTGTATTTTATCATTTCCCATAAGAAGTTTGTTATGTCTTTTCCTTCATTTATGACATTATCTATTTCTTCTATTGCCTTTTCTACATTGCTATTAATTATTGCTTCTATAGTGTTGCGAACAAATATTAATTTAGGAATACCTACTAAGTCTTTTATTTTATCTACATCGATATTGCTTTCTCCATCTTGTATACATCTTTCTAATATGCTTAGGGCATCTCTCATAGCTCCTTCTGATAATACTGCTATTAGATTTAGTGCTTCTTCATTTATTTCCACATTGCTTTTTTCACATACCATTTTTAACCTTTTTGCTATGTTCTCGTTTGGTATTTTTTTGAAATCAAATCTTTGACATCTTGAAAGTATTGTTGCTGGTAGTTTTTGTGGCTCTGTTGTTGCTAATATGAATTTCACATGCTCTGGTGGTTCTTCTAATGTTTTTAATAATGCATTAAATGCCCCTGTTGATAGCATGTGCACCTCATCTATTATGTATATTCTGTATTTTGCACGTGTTGGCAAGAAGTTTACTTCATTTCTAATTTCCCTAATGTCTTCTACACTATTGTTTGATGCTGCATCCATTTCTACAACATCTGTTAGTGAGCCATCTAATATTGCTTTACATATTTCGCATTCGTTGCATGGTTCTCCGATCTTTAGGGTTTTCACAATTTACTGCTCTTGCAAGGATTTTTGCTATTGATGTTTTTCCTGTTCCTCTTGTTCCATTTAAGAGATATGCATGTCCTACCCTTCCTGTTTTTATCTGATTTTTTAGAGTTGTTTTTATATGTTCTTGTCCAACTACTTCTTGGAAGGTTTTTGGCCTAAATGCTCTGTATAATGCTGTATATGCCATATATGCCCCCTTTATATTAATATAAAAAATCTAACTCCTCCATGGAAAGTACACTTCACATAAATGCACTACTTATCGCTGCTTTCTTCCGAACCTGACGAGATTCATAGCTTTTTATTGAAATCTACTCTCCATACAAGAGTTAGATTTTTAAACTTATACTATTATACATCTTATTTGTATTTTTTTCAATATTTTTACCTTAAATTTCTTCTAAAAATTATATCTTTTAGTTCAACCTTTTCATAATGAGATGTTCCCTCTTCTATTATATTACCTGCTGGTAAATCTAATATCACTGTTCCTGTATATATTAATTCTGATTTTAGTTTTATTGATAAATCAAATGATATTTTGCATTGTATATCTTCATATTCTATATTCTGTGATTTTAATATTGTTCCATCATGTTTAACTTCATCATTATCTGATGTATATGTACCTAAATCTTCTATTGCATATCTAAATAATATTAGCCCACCTTGATTCGCTATCTCTAAGTTTTTTATACTAGAGACTTCTTTCCCTGTGTATTCTAGAGCTTCTTTTATTTCATTTTCTTCAGTATTTTCATATGTTATATTTTCCTTTTGTGTAGGTTTATATAGCTTTATAGTTCCAATTTTGGGTGTTTCTACTATCTGTAAATTGTCTATTATTATTTTATCTATTATTTCTATTTCTTCATAGTTTTTATTTTTTAGTATTTCTAGGTATACATCATTGTTTTGTGCTATCTTTAAATTCCATTTACTTTCTGTTTGTTCTTCTTTTATATCTGTTCCTTCTCCTGTACTTATTACCATTATTTTTGATAGTTCAAAGGGTAAGTTGTCTTCTCCTTCTACATTGTATTTTAATATTAATAATGCTATTATTGTTGCTATTAGAATAGTTATAAGTATAGCAATGAATATTCGTATTATCTTTTTTATTATTTGATCTTGCATGTGTTTTTAGTCTCCTTTGTTTTTTATATTTATATATTTTTATGGATAACACATTATTTCTTTACAGTCTTTTTTCTTAATTCTTTGAAAAATTTCTTTATTATTTCTTCACATTCTTTTTGGTGTATATTAATTTTTTTTTCTACTTTATAATTTTGTTTATATTCTTCTAATACATTTGTTACTGAACCACATGCTCCATTTTTTTCATCCATTGTTCCTATATATATTTTGTCTAGTCTTGCATTTACTATTGCTCCTGCACACATTGGACATGGTTCTAAGGTTACATACATTTCACATCCATTTAGTCTCCATGCTCCTATTTTTTTGCTTGCTTTTTTTATTGCTATTATTTCTGCATGCATGGTCGTATCTCTTTTTTCTTCTTTTTGATTGCGTCCTCTTGCTATTATTTTCCCATCTTTAACTATTACTGCTCCTATTGGGACTTCTTGTTTTTCATATGCTTTTTTTGCTTCTTTTATCGCTTCTTTCATGAATTTATCTTTTTCTTCCATGAATTCTCCTTTTTATATTTGGTGTGCCCAGGCCGACTCGAACGGCCATCGGTTGCTTAGGAGGCAACTGCTCTATCCAGCTAAGCTATGAGCACATTTACTTGCCTATTATATTATATTTTCTTTTTATTTTCAAGGGGTTGTATAATTATTTGGCATTCATATACTAGTTAATGGTTTTAGTAAATATTGAAAGCCTAACCTTCTGTGAACCAGCTCTAGAGCCCCTTTAATAAGGGGGCTGGCCACGAAGTGGACTGGGGGTTCTTTTATATGCTTTTAAGAACCCTCCGTCAAGGCTCCGCCTTGCCACCTCCCTTGTTAAAGGAGGTTTCTTGCAATTTCTTCGAAGCCTTTACATTGGGCTATTTTTATCATAGCATTTTTTAATTTATCTAATTCTTTTTGTGCTTCTTCATGACTCCCTGCTTTTATTCCAAAGTATATTTTTATTTTTGGTTCTGTTCCTGATGGACGTATGCAACACCAGTTATCATTTTCTAGTTCGTAGTATAACACATTTGATTTTGGCAGTTCAGTGGCTTTCTCTTCTCCTGTTTGTAAGTTTATATATTTCTTTTGTTGATAATCAGATATTGATATTATATTATGTTTTCCTATTTCTTTTGGTGGGTTGTTTCTTATTTTTTCCATTATTTCTTTTATTTTTATTGCTCCTTCTGCTCCTTTTATTGTTATTGTATATTGGTCTTCTAGGTAGTATCCATATTTTTTATAGATGTTTTGCATTTGATCATATACACTTATTCCTTTGTTTTTATAGTATGCAGACAACTCGCAAAGGCTCATTATTGCTACTATTCCGTCTTTGTCTCTTACATGTGTTCCTATTATACATCCAAAGCTCTCTTCATATGAAAATAATATTTTATATTTATTATCAGTTTCGTTTTCTCTCATTATTTTTGCCATATGTTTAAATCCTGTTAATGTTTTGAACAATTTTAGTTTGTATTCTTTTGCTATTGCCTCTGTTAAGTTTGATGATACTATAGTTTTTATCATTGCCCCATTTTCTGGTAGCTCATTTTTTTCTTTCATTTGTGAAAATAAGTATTCTGCTATTAATAAACTTGTCATGTTCCCATTAAATCTTACGTATTCTCCATTATTGTCTCTTACAAACATTCCTTCTCTATCTGCATCTGGGTCATTTGCGAGTATTATATCTGCCTCTACTTTCCTTGCTAGTTCTATTGCTAGTTTGAAGGCTTTGGGGTCTTCTGGATTTGGATATTCTACTGTTGGAAAATCTCCATCTGGTATCATTTGTTCTTCTACTGTGTATACTTTCTTAAAGCCTATTTCTGATAATATTCTTGTTGCAAGTTTTGAACCTGTTCCATGTAATGGTGTGTATACTATTTTTAGTTTTTCTGCTTGGTCTTTTATTGCTTGTTGATTTAATATATTTTTCTTTATTTCTTCTATATATTTATCATCTATTTCTTTTCCTATTACATTATATAATCCTTTTTCTATGGCTTCTTGCTTGTTCATCATTGTTATTTTTGAGTAGTCTGTAATTTTGTTTACTTCATTTATAATTCCTTCATCTATTGGATCTATTATTTGTGCTCCATCTTCCCAATATACTTTATATCCATTATATTCTGGTGGATTATGGCTTGCTGTTATTACTATTCCTGATATACATTTTAGTTGTCTTACTGCAAATGATAATTCTGGTGTAGGTCTTAATTCGCCGAATATATATGTTTTTATTCCTTTGGAGTTTAAGATTAATGCTGTTTCTTCACTGAATTCTTTTGACATATGTCTACAATCATATGCTATAGCAACTCCTCTGTTTTGTCCATTATTTTTTATTATAAACTCTGCAAGTCCTAATGTAGCTTTTCCTACAGTGTATTTATTCATTCTGTTTGTTCCATATCCAACAATTCCTCTTAATCCTGCTGTTCCAAATTCTAAGTCTTTATAAAATCTGTCCTCTATTTCTTTTTCATTATTCTTTATACTTTCAAGTTCTTTTTTTACTTCCCCTCCAAAATTTGGGTTATTTAACCATTCTTCATATCTTTCTTTATAATTCATATTTTCCTCCTTTTATATTAGTTCAAATAATAAAAATATTTATTTAATGAAAGTTCACTCCATTGCACAGAATTTCGTTCAAAATTCATTAAAATGCATATTTTTATCATTTGAACTTAGCTATTAAATTAGGACACATTTTTATGTGCCCCCATAAATTATATTTTTATATATCTAGTCCTTTTAAGAATTTTATAAATGGCTCTCTTAGTTCTGGTCTATTTAAAGTCTCGTCTACTGCTGCCATTACAAATCCTAGTTTATCTCCTGAGTCAAATCTCTTGCTTTTATAATCATATGCATATACACCTTCTTTTGTATCTACCATTGCATTATATGCATCTGTTACCTGTATTTCTCCACCTTGACCTGGTTTTGTGTTTGCTAAGTATTCAAATATTTGTGGCATTAGAATATGTCTGTCTGAAATTGCTAAATTTGACTTTGTTTCTGATATCTGTGGTTTTTCTTGTAGTTTTTCTGCTTTGTAGAAACCATCAGATATTTGTACTCCTGATACATTTCCATATCTAGGTACATCTTTCCAATCTACTTTTTCTACTCCTATTACAGAGCCTCCACATTCTTCATGTTTTTCTATAATTTCTTTTAGACATGGCTTTTCTCCATGAAATACAACATCACCATAAAGTATTGCAAATGGTTCATTTCCTATTATATCTTTTGCTTGATATATTGCATGGCCTAATCCTTTTGCTCCACCATCTTGTTCTATAAAGTGAATTTTTGCTCCATGTGATATATCTGTAATAAGTGGTATAAATTTTTCTTTATTTCTTTCGATTAAAAATTTCTTTAATTCTTCATCTTCTTCAAAATAATCTTGAACAACTTCTTTTTTTCTTCCTATTACCATTACTATTTCTTCTATTCCTGATTGAACGGCTTCGTCAACAATATATTGTATTATTGGTTTATCCAATATAGTCAACATACATTTAGGAACTGATTTACATGCAGGTAAAAATCTTGTGGCAAATCCAGCAATTGGTATAACTGCTTTTCTAACGCTCATTTTAATTCCTCCTATTATGTTAGAATATTTTAGTTTTTTGCTATGTCATCGTATACCAAATTTAATAATTTGTCAACAATAATTTCTATTATATTACATATTATTACAAATTAAATTGCCTCTCTTCTTTCCTCTTTGTCTCCTTTATGTGCCTCAAACATTGATTCTACTGGATATTCTCCTGATGTATTAATAATATACTCATGTTCATTTAAAATAGAGTTTATATTACTATTGAATTCAGATACCTCATAGCAATTAATTATATTAATGTTTATTCCTTTTATTTTATCAATATTCATATCTGACCAATATTCGATATTTTTATTTACTTCATCTATTTTTTCTTTGGTTCCATTTATTATTATTTCTATCTCATTATTATCTTTTATTATTTCTTCCATATATTCTTTAATATAGCTAAAGTCTATTTCTTCTACTCCATTCCAATTTATATTTAATACTTTTGCTTTTACAATATCATTTATATTTAATTTTGATATAAGTTGTCTTATTTCCTGTCTTATATTGTTATTTAATATAGTTCCGATTTTTACACCTTTTTCTACTTTTGTTACTATATGTGGTAATAACATTGTTACTAAATGAAATTCACTCACATAAAATCCACATGTTTTTCTTATATAATCTCTAAAAATCATTTGTAATCCCTCCTATGTTTTACTGGAAAATTCTACCACCATTTTATTCATCAGTCAACCCTTTATTTGTTTTTTTATATATTTCTTTTCGACATTTCCGTATGTTTATCTCTGTTTTTTGTTCTTTGTTTCTATTTTTTTCTATATTTTTATTTTTGGGTATTTTTATATTGTATTTTTATGATTATTTGTTAATCCTTAAAATTAACTTTTATGATTTTTGTATAATATTTCTTTTTCTGGAAATAATCATCTTATACAATTTTTTACATATTAGGAAAGGGTTGATTTTATGAAAAAAAATATTTTTACTGCTTTTGTTATTTTATTTTTATTATTTATTTATATAACTATTTGTGCAAATTCTTATGTCTCTGCTGTTTCTTCTAATATTTCTTCTTCTGTTTTTAGATTACATGTAATTGCAAATAGTGACTCTAGCGAAGATCAAAATTTAAAATATATTGTTAGGGATAAAGTTTTAGAATATATGAATACTTTGGTAGATACCAATATATCTTCAAAGGAAGAGACTATGAGGATTGTTTCTGAAAATTTATATAATTTTAACTCTGTTGCACAAAATACTGTTTATGAGAATGGTTACAATTATATTGTTAATGTTGAGATTGGTAATTTCACTTTCCCTACAAAGAATTATGGTGATATATCCTTGCCTGCTGGATATTATGATGCTTTAAGGGTTTCTATTGGGGATGCTAAAGGTAAGAATTGGTGGTGTGTAATGTTTCCTCCTTTATGTTTTGTAGATGTTTCTTCTGGTGTCGTTCCTGAACAGTCTAAAGAGGCTTTAGAAGAAAGTTTACCTGATGAGGAATATGAATTAATTTCTGGTAGCTCAACAGAGTTTGATGTTAAGTTTAAATTTGTAGAATTTTTTGAGAATTTTAAGAATACGTTCGCCAAGAAATAATGAATTGCCCCAAGGCAAGGCACACATCGGGGACGTAAAAAAACGTGCAATTTCAATTTGCACGTTTTTTACGTCCTCAATGTGCGATTTTAGTTAGTGTAAAATATATTCGGGGAAAATAAAAATATAAAAAATAAGATACC
>CAPZDM010000028.1 GCA_948745425.1 uncultured Clostridia bacterium | reverse complement strand
AAGGCCTTATAGGCCGATATGAAAATCCCCCAGTTATACTGGGGGATAATTATTACTTTTTTAATTATATAATGCTTCATTGTGATAATAAACTTATAATACATATTAAGTTCATCTTTGTCGGACCTATCTATAATATTATTAAGTATATTTTTAACTTTTAATTTATGATTTTCTCCTTTTCCATATAATATATAATCTGTATCTACACCAGTAGCGACAGAAATTTTGTCTAGAGTAGGTAAACTAAATAAAAAATCTCCTCTTTCTATTTGACCTATATGCCTTTCTGTTAAATCGCATCTTTTTCCAAAGTCAGCTCTAGATTCTCCAAGCAGTTCTTCTCGGATTTTTCTAATTCTTGTTCCGATTATTACCCTATCTAATGCCATTCACTAATTCCCCCTTACAAATGTATATGTATATTTTATATGCTTTTATAAAAACATAATATACTATGGCTTTGTAAAAATACATACTTTGTCAAGGTATGTCGACTTTTGCAAAATGGCTAGAATGAACTAATACAGAAAGTTTCAATCATTGCAATACCATAAATTCCCAAAATTTGTACACTAAATTCGACAAATTTTAACAAAAAAATTTCATATAATTTATACTAGGGCTTAATGTCCATATTTAAGGAAAATCAGCTAAAGAGTATATTAAAAGATACTTATGATACGATTTGAATTGAATAGGATATTATGCCTTTTTTTGTATAAAAATATAGATTTTAAGAAAGGAGTTTTTAATTAAAATTATATTTTCCTTAAATAAGGAGTTAAGCCCAAATTTAGATTTGGGAGGAGCACTATGGAAAATAATAATGATTACAGGGAGGAAAGGTTTGATAGTTACCTTAATAAAATTATTATATTCTCGTCCAAAGGATATTTCAAGAAACAAATGAATATTAATAATAAAGAAAGAACTATTATAGATAAGGAAGAGGACAGTTCTGTCCTTTTAAAAGGCGTTACTATACCATTTACTATTGATAATATTGAAAATACCTTAGAATTAAATAGTGCATTAAAGTCGCTGTCTGCCATTGAGCAGTCAGTACTTTTTTTACTTTTTAAAGAGGATTTATCACAAGATGATGCTGCTAAAATTTTAGAAATATGCTCAAAATCGGTTAGTAGAATAAAGCTAAGAGCTATTGATAAATTAAAAAAGTATTTAAAGGAGGATTTAGAAGATGAAAAATAAAAGTTTATATGAATTAGGAAAACTAGCACAAAATGGTAATGAAATGGCAATTCTTGAAATTATTGAACGAAAGAAAAGACTAATTAAAAGATATAGTTTTAGAGATGAAGACAGATACCAATTTATCATATTAAAATTAATTGAAGGAATAAAAAGATATAAATTTTAATTTCTTGGGTAGAAAAATTTTGACTTGCTCAATGTATATATAGTGAAGGGCAAATTTTAAAGGAACACTATATTATGAAGGTGGATAGGACAAGCTCTTATCTACCTTCAACTAAAATTAGGAAAGGAGAACAAAAAATGTTTTTAAAGTATGTATTATTAGGAATGTTACTTGAAACACTTTTAATTATACTGATTGTTCTTTTAGTGAAAACAAAGAAAAACTGTAAGAAATATAAGGAACTTCAAGCAAAGAAAAAAAGGCAAGAAGCATTTAGAAAAAAGATGAAAGAATTAGAAATTAAATAAATTTCTAATAGTCTTGTGCTATCTAAAAACTGTCGACAAAAAATTAACTAAAAGGTGAAATATGAAAAAAGAACAAATAATTAATTTATTTTACATAGAACATTTAAAAGTGAAAGAAATTGCAGATAAAGTAAAGTGTTCATCTGCATATATAACAAAAATCATAAAGCAAGACGTAAGATATGTACACGAAAAAGAGTATAGAAAAAATATTACAAAAGATAATAGAAAAATTGCTCAAAATCAATTTATAAAAAACAAAAGAGAAAAACAGAAAATTGAAGATAATTATTCTATTGTACAATCACAACACAGACAAGCAAGCAAAGAATTATCAAAATCAGGACATTTAAGTAATGAAAACTATAGAAGATGTAATTATAGTGCCTATAAATATAACCCTTCCAAAAGGCGATATGAGTTCGACAATACATTAGGTCGTTCTTATGCTGTGCCTAAATATATAAAAGAGAGGTAAAAATATGGAAGAAAAGTTATTAAAAATATTCAAATTAGCTGATTTATTAAATGAAAAACAGGATAAGGTATATGTAGAAATTGAATACATTGCAAATGATAGAAAGAAATTAGTTATATCACTAATAGCAAAAAAAGAATTTACAATTGTTGAAAGATTTGAAGCTGAATTAAAAAACAATTTTCTAATAAATTGGGATTGTATAGTAGAACTATTTGAGAGCTATGTAAATAAAAGAGTATCTGATGACCAGTAAATAAAAAACTCTAAAAAATAATCATAAATTCTATATAGGACAATATAATTTTTTTAAGAGGTGTGATACATGGAATCAGAAATAAAAAAAGAAAACAAAACAACATATGAAATATTCCCTTTATATAGCAACAATGGAAAAAACATTGATACAGTGATAGAAGGGGCTTTTTTAAAATATCTCAAATATAATGACTATAAGTAGAAAATATTTTTTCGCTTCAGCATTGAGTTTTTTTATGATGATTAGATATAATTAAACTTAAAAGTGAATGCTTATAGTTTAGGAGGATAAAATGTTTCTAAATGTAAGTAGCTCTTGCGATTTTAAAGTTGCAATGTATATAAGATTATCTAAAGAGGATGGTGATAAACAAGAAAGTGAAAGTGTAACAAATCAAAGAAATTTAATTCTTAGATATATGAAAGAAAACAATTTAACACTCTTTAATGAATATATTGACGATGGAGTAAGTCGGGACAACTTTTGATAGACCAAGTTTTAATAAAATGATTCAAGATATTGAAGAAAAAAAGGTAAATATGGTAATAACGAAGGATTTATCAAGGCTTGGAAGAGATTATATAAAGACAGGTTTTTATATCGAAAGTTATTTTCCAGAGAAAAATGTTAGGTATATATCTTTATTAGATAATTTAGATACATTTGAGGAAAATAGTAGTGCAAGTGATATAACTCCTTTTAAAGCAGTATTAAATGATATGTATGCAAAGGATATTTCAAAAAAAATTCGTAGTGTTTGTAAACAAAAAAGGGAAAATGGTCAATATATATCTACATATCCACCTTATGGATACATAAAAGATACAAGTGATAATTTGGCACATTTAATTATAGATGAGTATGCAAGTAATATTGTAAAAAGAATATTCGAAATGTATGTATCAGGTATGAGTTCATATCAAATTGCAGATATATTAAATAATGAAAACATAGAACCACCAGCAGTCTATTTGAAAATGAATTTAGTTCATAAATCAGAAAATTTTTATAAGTGGAGACCAACTTCTATACAAAACATTCTAAAAAATGAAGTATATTTAGGACGATTATTACAAGGTAAGACTAAAAAACTAAGTTATAAAAGCAAAAAGAAAATTGAACTACCAAGAGAAATGTGGATAGTAGAAGAAAATGCACATGAGCCAATTATAAATGATGATACATTTAAAAAAGTACAAGAAATATTAGAACGAAAATATAATACTCGTTACAGGAATAGAGAATATTTATTAAAAGGAATTACATATTGTCATAATTGTGGAAATAAACTTACTTTTATTACTAAAACTGAAAAATATAAGGATAAAAGATATGAAAGAAGGTATGCTATTTGTGAAAAAGGGCGAGATGGAAAATGTATTAGACAGTATAACAATTATGAGAAATTAGAAAAAGAAATTCTTGCATATGTAAGAAAGATCTGCATACTAGGCAGTAATATAGATACATATAAAAAGGTTATATTAAAAAAGAAAAACGAGAATTCAGAAATTATAAACGACTATTTATCGCATATAAAAGTACTTGAAGAAAAAATAGAAAACTTAAACAAAAAAGTAGAACAGATATATGATGATAGACTTAATAATGTAATTGATGAAAATGATTATATTAGATACTCTCAAAAATTTTTAAATGAACGAAAAAAAATAGAAGAAAATATTGCTTCGCTAAAATATAAGATAGAAGTGCTATCTTCTAGTGAAAAAGAGGAAGTTTCCAATCAAGAGGTAAAAGAAAAGGCTAAAAATTTCTTAGATTCACCATATATAAATAAGGAAATTCTTTTTGATATTGTAGATAGAATTGAAGTAGACGAATGTAAAAAAATATATATACATTTTAAATTTAAACAATTAAATGTCTATAATGGTTAGGAGATAGATAATGTTAGCATACCATAAAGTAAATAATATAAATGCAAAGGTTGGGATATACTTAAGAATTTCATTGGAAGATGGAGATAAAATAGAGAGTAATAGTATTGATAATCAAAGAAAATTAATATATGAATATTTATATAAAAATAACTTTGTAAATATGAAGGAATTTATTGATGATGGAATAACTGGTACAACATTTAATAGAAAAGGTTTTAGAGAATTACTAGAAAACATAGAAAATGGAAATATAAATACAGTTATTACAAAAGATGTTTCTCGTATGGGTAGAGATTATGTCAAAACAGGATATTATATTGAAGACTATTTTGTAAATAAAGGTGTTAGATATATTTCACTTTTAGACGATATAGATACATATAATGAAGTAATAGGAAATGAGTTACTGCCATTTAAAGCTATATTAAGTGATATGTATTCTAAAGATATTTCATTGAAACAAAGAAGTTCTTTAAAAGAAAGAAAAAAGAGAGGTCGATATATTGCTTGCTATGCTCCTTATGGATACAAGAAAAATAAAGAAAATGTAGGTAGACTTGATATTGACAAAGAAGCATCAGAAATTGTAAAACGTACTTTTGACCTTTTTTTACAAGGATTTGGGACAACTGCTATTGCAAAAATATATACTGAAGAAAAGATACCGACTCCTGCTATGCAATTAAATATGAATGCAGATAAGAGTTCAATACTTTACAAAGTTTGGAAAGCTAATACTATAAAAAGAATATTGAGAAATAAAACATATTTAGGACACATGATACAGAATAAAGAAACTACAATTTCTCATAAAAATCATACGAGAGTTCTTTTAGATGAGAAAGATTATATTATAATTTATAATCATCATTTACCTATTATAAATATTGAAGATTTTGAAAAAGCAAATCAAATTTTAGATTCTCATAAAAGAGGGAAGGGAAATGAGAGGAAACCAACTATTTTACATAAATTATTATATTGTAATGAATGTAAAAAAAGACTACAAAGAAGAGACTGCAAAAATAAAATATATTATTTTTGTGGTACTAGAACAACATTTCATTTATGCGATAATAGTAATAATGTTTCATATGGTGATATAGAAAGTACAGTATTACAATATATAAAAGAAATTTTGAATAAATACTGTAATAAAGACTTACTACAAGATATTTATATAAAAGAGTATAAGAAAAACAAAACTAATATTAAAAATTATAATGTTACACTATCAGAGTATTCTAAAGAGTTATTAAAAATTAATAATAAACTAGAAGTTTTATATAATGATAAATTAAATGATGTTATTAGTGTAGAGATGTATAAAAAATACTCTACATCACTAAAGGAAGAACAAAAAAAATTGGAAGCGAAAACTAAAAATATAAAAAATCTAATTAATAATGAAGAAAATGAAATACAAAGTTTAAAAGATAACAAAGAAAAAATCAATAAATTAATTAATAAGTTTTATGACCTAAATGATATAAATACAGAAGTTATAAGTGAGTTTATAGAAAAAATTTCTATCGATAAAAATAGAAAATTTCATATAAACTTAAAATTTAAAATATAAATTCCTGTCAATAAAAAACAGAGGGAGATTGTGCTATTGCTTTAGGGGAGTATGTGGGTAACTCTGTGGATAACTTTGTAAACATAATGAATGAAAAAGCCAAGCAATTAGGATTAAATAATACTCACTTTGTAACAGTAAATGGATTAGATGCAGAAGAGCATTATACAACAGCATTTGAACTTGCAAAACTAACAGATTATGCATTAAAAAATGATAAACTAAAAAATATAGTAGGAACTAAGAACTATACAGTTACAATTAATGGTTATCCAAAAGCCATAGATAATACAAATGAATTATTAGGATATCTAGATGGTGTATATGGAGTAAAAACAGGCTTTACAAATGGAGCAAATAGATGTCTAGTCACATCTATAAAACGTGGAAATATGGATGTCATTTCTGTTGTATTAGGAGCAGATACTAAAAAGGATAGGACAAAAGATAGTATAGAAATAATCGAATATGCATTTGCAAATTATAAATTAGTAGATGTATCAAACGACATAGAAAAAGCATTTAATGAATGGAAACAAGAAAATACAATAGAGATGATAAAAGGAAATAGCAAATATTTAGACACAGAATTAGGTAAATGCGAAAAAAATATAATACCAATATATTATGAAAATATAAAAGATATAGATATTAAAATAGAAAGTATAAAGACATTAGAGGCACCAATTACTAAAGGTAAAAAGGTTGGAGAATTAAAGTTAGAAATAAACAATGAACAAAGAATAAACATAGATATTTTAGCAAGTAAAAACATCAATAAAAAAGATGAAAAAGCATACTTTTTTGAGATGTTATCAAATATAAGCCAATATTTTGAAAAGGCAATTATGAGAAATATTTAAAAATCACCCTGAAAAATTATAAAAAACTATTGACAAAAAAATAATAAAGATATATCATAATACAAACAAGTATTTCGCAAACGGAGGTTTATTATGATATCAACATTACACATAAAAAATATTGGTATAATCGAAGATTTAATATTGAACTTAAATAATGGATTAAACATTTTAACAGGAGAAACAGGAGCAGGAAAAACATTAATTATAGACTCACTTCAGATTGCAACTGGTGGAAGATTTTCCAAAGAAATGATTAGACATGGGGAAGAATTCTCATTTGTAGAATTATCTTTATATTTACCAAACCATGAAGCAGCAATAGATGGAAATATAATAATATCTAGAGAAATTCATACTAATGGTAGAAACTCATGTAAAATAAATGGAAGACTAGTAACAGTAAGTGAATTAAAAATATTCATGCAAAATTTAATAGATATTCATGGGCAAATGGATAATCAATCTCTATTAGATCAAAATATGCATATAAAATATTTAGATAACTTTATAGGAGATGAAATATCACCATTAAAAAATGAATATTTGAGTCTATATAACAAATATAAAGACATATCAAATCAATTAAAAAACAACCTTGGAGATGACAAAGAAAAGCAAAGAAAATTAGATTTATTAAGATATCAGATAAACGAAATAGAAATTGCTAACCTAAAAGTGGGGGAAGATGTAGAGGTAGAAAATTTAAGAGAAAGAATAGTAAATACAGAAAAAATTGAAAACAACTTAAATGAAGTAGATAATGAAATTTCAGAAATTAGTATAGACTCTGTAAGTAATGCTATAAGAGCATTAGAAAAAGTAGAAAAATTAGATACAAAATATGAAGAAACTTTAAATAGTCTAAAAAGCATTTATTATGATTTACAGGAATTATCAAGAGATGTAAAATCATTTAAAGAAGAAATGGAATTTGATGAAGAAGAAAAACAGAAAATAGAAGAAAGGGTAGATACAATTAGAGACTTAAAAAGAAAATATGGAAATGATATAGAAGAAATTTTAAAATATAAAGAAGAAATTATTGAAGAAGTAGAAAAGATAGAGAACTCTGAGGAATATATCTTAGGACTTAAAAAAGAATTAAAAACTGTAATACAAAAAATGAAAGACCTATCAATAAAGATGAATAAAATAAGAGTAAAAAAAGCAGAAATCCTATCAAATAAAGTAAACAAAGAACTAGAAGAACTAGAGATGAAAAATGCAAAATTCAAAGTTGAAATAAAATTTGCCGAAAATGATATAGAATCAGACAGAAAAGATGTAGGGGCACATTGCAATGTGCCCAATGGATGTGATAATTTGTATAAAACAGAAAAATATTACAAAGATGGACAAGATGTAGTACAATTTTTAATTAGTACAAATGTAGGAGAAGAAGACAAGCCATTAATAAAAATAGCTTCAGGAGGAGAAATGTCTAGAATAATGCTTGCAATAAAAAATGTATTAGCAGAGGTAGATGAAGTGCCTAGCATGATATTTGATGAAATAGACACAGGAATATCAGGAAAAGCAGCCAAAAGTGTTGGAGAAAAATTAAAACAAATAGCAAGATGCCATCAAGTAATATGTATAACGCATCAAGCAAATATTGCAGCAAAAGGAGACTATAATTATTATATAAGCAAAAATGTTGAACAAGGAAGAACACTAACAAGCATAAAACAATTAAACGAGGAAGAAACAATACAAGAAATTGCAAGAATATCAAGTGGAGAATGTTCAAAAGTTGCAATTGAACATGCCAAAGAACTAAGAGGGGTAGCATAAAACCATTATCATGTAACAAATATTATAATAAAATAAATTTTAATGGTTTAAAATATTGACTTTTGAGTAACACTAATGTATAATAATGGAAAATTTAAAACTATGCGATGAAGATGAAAGCGATTGAGTAAACTATTGATAGAGAAAAAATGCCATGGGCTGGAAGCATTTTAAATAGTTCAATTAGTGAAACACATTGGAGCATTTCAAAAAAGAGGAAAATATAATTAATTATTTTCAAAAAGGGTGGTACCGCGGAAGTAAAGCTTTCGTCCCTGTATTATATACAGAGACGAGAGCTTTTTTGATATTAATATGAGACATGACACCACTGTGCCCCCTGTTGATTTTTAACCATATTATTTTAGGAAAGGAAGGGGATATATATGAACGATTACAGAACTTATTTATGTTCAGAGATGAGACTTGAAGATGTAGGGAAAGAGGCAAAACTTGCAGGATGGATAGACACAATAAGAGATTTAGGAGGAGTACTATTTATCGATTTAAGAGATCAATATGGAATAACACAAGTAGTAGTAAGAGACAATGAAGAATTAGTAGAATTTGCATCTAAAATTCCAATAGAATCTACGGTATCAATTTCAGGAGTTATAAGAAAAAGAGACGAAGAAACAATAAACGAAAAGATAGGAACAGGACTTGTAGAACTTAAAGCAGAAAAAATAGAGATACTAGGAAAAAGAACAAAAATGTTACCATTTGAAATATCAGAAAGCAAAAAGACACGTGAAGACTTAAGGCTAAAATATAGATATTTAGACTTAAGAAATAAAAAGGTATTAGAAAATATTAAACTTAGAGCAGAAGTAATCCAATTTTTAAGAATGAAAATGATAGAACAAGGATTTCTAGAAGTACAAACACCAATACTAACAAGTTCATCACCAGAAGGAGCAAGGGATTACTTAGTACCAAGTAGACTAAATCCAGGAAAGTTTTATGCATTACCACAAGCACCACAACAATTTAAACAATTATTAATGGTATCAGGAATAGACAAATATTTTCAAGTAGCACCATGCTTTAGAGATGAAGATGCCAGAGCAGACAGAAGTCCAGGAGAATTTTATCAATTAGACATGGAAATGGCATTTGCAAAACAAGAAGATGTATTTAATGTTATAGAAAAAGTAATGTATGATACATTTAAGAAATTTTCAAACAAGGAAATTACGAAATACCCATTTCCAAGAATAACATATAAAGAAGCAATGCTAAAATATGGAACAGACAAACCAGACCTAAGAAACCCATTAGTAATAGAAGATATAACAGACATATTTGAAAAACTTGATATAAAAGTGTTTAATGGAAAAATAGTAAGAACAATAACAGTAAAAGATGTAAAAAATATGCCAAGAACATTTTTCGAAGACATGACAGAATATGCAATAAAAGACTGTAAGGCAAAAGGGCTTGCATGGTTAAGAGTTATGGAAGATGGAGGCTTACAAGGCCCAATTGCAAAACTAATACCAGAAAAAGAAAAACAAGAAATGCTAGAAAGAACAAAAACGGAAATAGGAGATGCAATTTTCTTTATAGCAGAACATAAAGGAAGAGTAGAAGAACTATCAGGGCTTATAAGAGAAGAAGCTGGGAAAAAATTAGGATTAATAGATGAAGACAAATTCGAATTTTGCTGGATAGTAGATTTTCCAATGTATGAAATAAAAGACAATGGAGAGCTAGGATTTTGCCATAATCCATTTTCAATGCCACAAGGTGGAATAAAAGCATTAGAGGAGAAGGATGAACTAGATATCATTGCATATCAATACGATATTGTATGTAATGGAATTGAACTATCATCAGGAGCAGTAAGAAACCATGATATAGAAATAATGAAAAAGGTATTCGAAATATTAGGCTACACTGAAGAAGATATAAAAACAAAATTTGGAGCATTATATGAAGCATTTCAATATGGAGCACCACCACATGCAGGAATAGCGCCAGGAATAGACAGAATGATAATGTTATTAACAGGAGAAGAATGTATAAGAGATATAATAGCATTTCCAATGAATGCCAAAGCACAAGACTTACTAATGAATGCACCAGGAGATGTAACAAAAGAACAATTAAAAGAAATTCATATATCTATAGAGTAAAGTCTTCGAAGGACCTTCAAGAAGCCTCCTTCGGAAAAGGGTCGGAAAAGGGGACGGTTCTCTTTTCCACTTTTTCGGAAAATGGGACACTCCTCAAAAAATTGGATATTGATTTTACAACAAAATAAATATATAATATTATAAAATGTAGGGGATTAATTAGCATGTGATCAGGTTAAGAGGAAATTACTATATATACTATATATTAAGAGAAAGGAAGATTTTAATGGAAGTAAAAAAAGAAGAATTATTGCATATTGCAAATTTGGCGAGATTAAAGTTGCAAGATAATGAAATAGAAAAATACTTGTTAAATCTACAAGACATATTAAACTATGCAAACCTAGTAAATAAGGTAGATGTAGAAGGTTTAAAGGAGACAGTAGGAGAAAGGGATACTTTTAATGTATTTAGAAAAGATGAAATAGATAAATTTGAAAATATAGAGGGTATGGTTAAGAATTTCCCAGAGGAACAGGATAATATGATTCGTGTACCAAAAGTCGTACAATAATTGACGATGTCAATTATTGTACGACTGTAGGGGTGGCGAAAGCGAGAAAAAATATAAAAAGAGAAAATTTATTTTGTCGTTTTATATTTTTGCGAGTGCAACATGGAAAATTCGCGAAGCGAATTTTACTGGGGGTGTGCGTTCGCACAGCAATTGTTAAAAATAAATAGTATTTTAAATAATTAATTATTAATTATCTATTGTAGAAGATATCATGAGAAAGGAATGATAATAAAAAATGAATATTACAGAATTAACAGTTCATGAATTGCAAGAAAAGATAAAAAACAAAGAAATTACAATAACAGAAATAAATAAAGCATATATAGATAGAATAAATGAAAAAGAAAAAGAGGTACAAGCATTTATTACTCTAACAACAGAAGAAGCACTAGAAAAATCAAAAAATATTGAAGAAAAAATAAGTAAAGGAGAACTAGAAGGAGAACTAGTAGGAATTCCAATAGGAATTAAAGATAATATATGTATAAATGGAGTAAAAACAACATGTGCCTCAAAAATTCTAGAAAACTTTATTGCACCATATAATGCTACAGTAATAGAAAAAATAAACAACGAAAATATGATAAGCCTTGGAAAAACAAATATGGACGAATTTGCTATGGGAAGTTCTACAGAAACCTCATATTTTAAAAAGACCAAAAACCCTTGGGACTTAAATAGAATACCAGGAGGATCATCAGGGGGATCAGCAGCAGCAGTAGCTTCAAACATGGTACCATGGGCTTTAGGTTCAGATACAGGAGGAAGTATTCGCCAACCAGCAGGTTGTTGTGGAATAATAGGTTTAAAACCTACATATGGACTAGTTTCAAGATATGGACTTATTGCATATGCATCATCATTAGATCAAATAGGAACATTTACAAAAGATGTAAAAGATACTGCAATACTATTAAATGTAATAGCAGGACATGATGACAAAGATACAACATCAGCAGTTCAAGAGAAAAAGGACTATACAAAAGCCCTAAAAAATGATGTAAAAGGGTTAAAAATTGCAGTTCCAAAAGAATTCTTTGGAGATGGAATAAATAAAGAGGTAAAACAAAGCATAGAAAAAGCCATAAAAAAATACAAAGAATTAGGAGCAATCATAGAAGAAGTATCATTAGATATAGCAAATTATGCACTAGCAACATATTACATTATTGCATGTGCAGAAGCAAGTTCAAACTTAGGTAGATTTGATGGAATCAGATATGGATATAGAAGTCCAAAATTTAATAATTTAAGAGACATTTATATAAACTCAAGAAGTGAAGGATTTGGAGATGAAGTAAAAAGAAGAATAATACTTGGTACTTATGTATTAAGTTCAGGATATTATGATGCATACTATAAAAAAGCTCAACAAGTACGAACCTTAGTAAAAAATAAATTTGATGAAATATTTAAAAATCATGATATTATATTAACGCCAACAGCACCAACAACAGCATTTAAAATAGGAGAGAAATCAGATAATCCATTAGAAATGTATTTATCAGATATATGTACAGTATCAGTAAACATAGCAGGACTTCCAGGATTATCCATGCCTTGTGGAATAGATAGTGAAGGTCTACCAATAGGAATGCAATTAATAGGAAATCGTTTTGATGAAGAAACAATATTAAATGCAGCATATACCTATGAACAAGCTACAAGGTTTAGAGAGAAGTATAAACCAACATTTAAAAAATAGGATTAAAAAATAATCGCCATTTGACGTTGTTGTTCATCAAAAGAAAATCCTCGACGTACAAAAAGTACGCCTCCGGTATTTCTTTTTCGAACGCCTAGTCAAATAACGATTCTTTTCTAATCAAATTGTAGGGGCGAGCCCTGTGTCCACCCATTAAAATAAAATTAAGAATATAATGTTAAAAAGAATTAGCAATTTACAACCAATTTGGTGTATTGATTAAGAAAGGAATGATAATAATATGTCCATAGAAGAATACGAAACAGTCATAGGACTAGAAGTACATGCAGAACTATCAACAAAAACGAAGATATTCTGTAAATGTCCAACAAAATTTGGAGCAGAGCCAAACACACAAGTATGTCCAATATGTATGGCAATGCCAGGAACTTTACCAGTATTAAACGAAAAAGTAGTAGAATATGCAGTAAAAGCAGGAATTACTACAAACTGTGAAATAGAAAGAGACAGCAAAAATGATAGAAAGAACTATTTTTATCCAGACTTACCAAAAGCATATCAAATATCACAATATGATAGACCATTATGTAAGTGTGGATTTATTGAAATAACAGTAGATGGAGAAAAAAAGAAAATAGGAATTACAAGAATTCATATAGAAGAAGATGCAGGAAAGCTAAATCATGATGACTTTGGTGGGGGAAGCTTGGTTGACTTAAATAGAGCAGGAGTACCACTAATAGAAATAGTCTCAGAACCAGACATGAGAAGTTCAAAAGAAGTAGATGCATATTTAAAAAAATTAAAATCAATACTTGAATATATAGAAGTATCAGACTGTAAAATGCAAGAAGGTTCATTTAGAGCAGACGTAAATGTATCTGTTAGAAAAAAAGGACAAATAGAATTTGGAACAAGAACAGAAATGAAAAACATGAATTCATTTAGAAGTATTGTAAGAGCAATAGAATATGAGAAAAATCGCCAAATAGATGTACTTGAAAATGGAGGAAAAATTGAACAAGAAACTTTAAGATGGGATGATGTATCAGGAAGAACATTCTCAATGAGAGATAAAGAAGATGCTCAAGATTATAGATATTTCCCAGATCCAGACCTAGTAGCAATAAAGCTTTCAGAGGAATATATAGAAAATATAAAAAATAATTTACCAGAATTACCAGAAAGTAGAAAACAAAGATATCTAGAAGACTATAAATTAACTGTGAAAGAAGCAGATGGATTAACAGCATCTAAATATTTATCAAACTTATTTGAAGAAGCAGTTAAAATATCTAATAAACCAAAAGCAGTATGTAACTGGATAATGTCAGATATATCAAGAATATTAAACGAAAGAGAATTAGAGCCATCAGACATAAGATTTTCTGGAACTGATTTATCAGAGCTAATAGAACTAATAGAAAAAGGAACAATTAGTAGTGCAATAGCAAAAAAAGTATTAGACAAGATGTTTGATGAAACGAAAAAACCAGAAGATATAATAAAAGAAAATGGATGGATACAAATTTCAGACGAAGGAGCAATAAAAGAAGTAGTAATAAAGATATTAGAAGCAAATCCTCAATCTGTTGCAGACTATAAAGCAGGAAAAGAAAAAGCATTAGGATTTTTAGTAGGTCAAGCAATGAAAGAAACAAAAGGAAAAGCAAATCCACAAATGTTAAATCAGATGTTTAAAGACGAATTAAAATAAAGAAAAATGAGACACAGTCTCATTTTTCTTTATTTTAATTCGTCTTTGATTCTATTAAACCCAATCCCAAACGCAAAAAACGTACATGCAAAAAGGATACTATTTTTTAATATATAAAAACCTATGTAATAAAGAGTAATAGAACTATAAAACAAATCATATGCAAGTAAAAATAAACTTGATATAATTGCTAATATAAAGCAAAAAGTAAGTCCCTCTTTCATTAATTTCTTAATCTTATCATCAAGAGAATTAAACAAATTAGATACTTTATCCATCATAAAAACACAATCCTTTCTAATATAAATACTTTATAATATTTAAATAATATTTAAATCAAAATCTTTATAAATATAGATTAACATAAAATAAGAACAAATACAATGTAAATAAATGGATAAATTATTGAAAATAATTAAATATTATTGCTTTTTTAATTATTACAATATATAATATAGCTATAAAGGGAGGAACATATGGACTTTACATTATTAGAAAAAAGTATAGACTATGTATTTAACGACAAAAAATTATTAGAACAAGCACTCACCCATACATCTTATGCAAACACAAAAAATGTACAAAGTAATGAAAAACTAGAATTCTTTGGTGATAGTATTTTAGAATATATATCAAGTGAATATATTTACAATAATTACACAAAACTGAAAGAAGGAGAAATGACTAAAGTTAGAGCAACTGTAGTATGTGAAAATAGTCTTTATGAAGTAGCCTTAAGGCATAATTTTAGTGATTTCTTACTTTTAGGAAAAAGTGAAAGGCATAATGAAAAAACAAAGCTAAAGGCAATCTTAGCAGATAGTGTTGAAGCAATAATAGCAGCTATCTGCATAGACGGAGGTATAGAAGCCTCCAAGAAATTCATAATAGAAAACCTAAAAGAAGCAATAGAACAAGCAACTGAGCATGTTGGAGTAAAAGACTATAAAACAGTATTACAAGAGAAATTACAAATACATGGAAATGTAAAAATTTTATATGAAATAATACATGAATCAGGACCAGACCATGATAAAAGATTTGAAGCACAAGTATCTTGTAATGGAAAAATATTAGCAGCAGGAAAGGGAGGAAGTAAAAAAGAAGCAGAAATGCAAGCAGCCAAACACGCACTAGAGAAATAAAGAAAGGAATGATATAAGAAATGAAAAACTATACACAATATTATGCAGGAAGTTTAACTAATATAGAAGAAAATGAAATAGAAGGATTTTTAAAAGAAGCAAATAAAAAAATGAAGAGCAAAAGATTAGAAAAACTACATATATCAGTAGAACCAACAATGATATCAAAAGAATTTTTGAGTATGCTTAAACAATATAATGTAATAACAGTAGAATTAGAAGTAAAAATTGCCAATAATTTTATTCTAAAGAAATATAATGCAAAATTTACAATAGAAGATATAAAAAAGGCTTCAAAACTGATAAAAAGAAGCAGAATGAACTTAGGTTATGAACTAATGGTAGGTTTTCCCGATAGCACTAAAATAGATGAAATGGAAAGCGTGAAATACTTAATGAAATTTAGACCAAAAGTGATAAGAATATATCCTGTTTTAGTAATTGATGGAACAGACTTAGCAGTAGCATACAAGAATAAAGAATATGAACCATTAACATTAACACAAGCAGTAGAAAGATGTAAAGAACTTATTTATATTCTTAATAAAAAGAAGATAAAAGCAATAACAGTAGTAGATATAAATGAAGAGAACCTAAACAAAGAACAAGTAAAAGTTATTGCAGGACCAACACATAAGGATTTTCCACAATTGGTTGAAGATAGTATTTGGTATGATAGTATTGTTAGCAGAATAAAAAAATATAATAGTAAAGTAAAAGAAGTAAAAGTCGAAGTACATCCCAATAATGTAAACAATGTAATAGGATATGAAAAAGAGAATTTAGAAAAATTCAAAGAACTATATTCTGTAGAGTTACAAGTAATACCTAATGAAGACATTAAACCTGGAAGATTAGAGATGAAAATATTAACAATATATGAAGATTAATGTGTTCGAAAAATAAACTGCGTATTACGTCGTTAATTTAAAATAAAAATTGCTTGGGCGTACAATAGTACGCTTTCGCCTTTTTATTTTAAATTGCCTAGTACTACTTGTTTCTTTTCCGAACTAATAAATATTTATATGAATAAAGATACCTAAAAATGGAAAATATATATTTGTAGGGGCACGTTGCAACGTGCCCGTATGGAATTTTTTAATAATTTCAACGGGCATATTGCAATGTGTTCCTTTAATATTCACGAAAAGAGGAATATTTATGACATATAAAGCAAAAGAAATGTATGTAAAAGGCAGAAGGATGTTAAAGGATATATTATTAATAACAATAGGTTCATTATTTTTATCTATTGGAACAGACTTCTTTCTTTTACCAAATCAATTGTCTTCAGGTGGTTTTACAGGAATAACCACAATACTTTATTACTTATTTAAATTTCCAATGGGAACATCAATGATAATAATAAACATACCATTATTTGTAATAGCATTATTTAAGTTAGGGAAAAAGTTCTTTGTAAAGGCAATAATAGGAACAGGTTTACTCTCATTATTCTTAAACATATTTGAAGGAATACAGCCTTTAACTACAGATAGACTACTTGCAAGTATTTATGGTGGAATAATAATAGGAATTGGAACAGCAATAATTTTAAAAGCAAATGCTTCAACAGGTGGTTCAGATTTATTAGCAAATATAATATCAAAATTTAAACCAACAGCAAAAACAGGAAGTATTATAATATTAATAGATTTTATAGTAGTAGGTATAAATACATTCTTTTTTAGGGAAATAGAAATTGCTCTATATTCTGCTATTGCAATATATTTATCAGGTCAGATGATAGATATCATATTTGAAGGAACAAACTTTACAAAAATGATATTTATTGTTTCAAACAAGTATGAAGAAATAGCAAAACAAATTGGAGAAGAGGTAGAAAGAGGGAGTACAGGGATATATGCAAAAGGAATGTATCATGAAGAAGAAAGAGTAATGCTATGGTGTGTAGCATCAAGAAGAGAAGTATCAAAGGTTAAGCAAATAGCAAGTAAAATAGATTCAAATTGTTTTTTAGTAATATCAAATGCAAGAGAAGCGTTTGGGTATGGATTTAAGAGAAAATAATTTGATTTTTTGCTAAAAAAGTAGTATAATATAATTATGTATGCCAAATAGCAATGCAAAAAAAGGAAGGAGAATAAAAATATGATAGCAAATGGACTTAATGATCCAGACATTATTGATGCAGAAAGCTGGAATATTGAAGACATCGATTATTCATCTCAAGAAAGTAACAATGCCGACTCAACGTGGCAACAGAGAGAAAGAGAAGGGTGGAAGACCTATAATACCAATTCTTCTGAGGGAGAAACAGAAAACCGGAGGAAAAAAAGTAAGAGACCCCATAGGGGAATACACTCATGGGTAATTAAGAAATTCACAGACCCTGATCCAACAAACCCAAATAAGAGAATTCCCAATTATACTCGTATTACTACTGCATGGAGGGTAATTAACTGGGCAATCATTTTTTTAATTGATTGGTATTTTATAGCATTCTTATTTGATAAGACTATTTTAAAAGTATTACCATATGCAATACCAGGAGTAAAGTGGGAATCGGGTCTGAAAGTAGTAGCATTTTTTATAGCAGTAATCATAGCAATTTGTGCATCTAAAGAAACAAATAAAGATGACATGCGACATGCTACAGCAGTTTTATTTTCTTTAGTTCCAATGGTAGCTCTATTTATAGTTGGAGAGGTAGGACCTTTGGGATTAGTACTAGCAGGTGCAGTTTGGGTATCAGTCTATAGAGAGAAGATTCTTACTGACGCTAAAGTTCGTAGAACTCCTCCTAAGAAGGAAAGATGTGATATTCACAGAGATGAAAAAGGTAGAGTAACAGGCTTTGACAAGTATAATGTCTAAACACAAATCACCATATCCATATCCTTTTGGAGCAGATTGCAATGTAATCTGTTGGTGAACGAAAAGGACGTTGTATCGTAAGATACAGCGTCCTTTTCTCTTAAAAAATGTATATAAAATCAACAGCTTGACAAAACTAATATACGGTAGTATAATAAAAAACAGCTATTACCAGTAATGGTAAAAGATGAGATTTTTATATTCTAGGAAATTTCTCATAGTATGAGAAATTTCTGTAGAAGATAAATATGGCGAAGTTTAGATTTTGTAGCAGTTTCCACTGCGTACAAAATCTTAGTGAGGTTTTTAATATTTTAAGTTGTTGAACGGAAAAATTAAATATTAAAAAACGGTGTGAAGGTGTGAACACATCGTAGGTGTATTATATGTGTAAAAGAATGCGTAAAATTTACATTTTCTTTTCACATGTTCATAAAAAACAAAATAGAAAAGAGAGGATTGAAAAGAAAGAAATGAAAGAAGACAAAATAGAGAATCTAGCAATAGATTCTATACCAGAGAAAAAAGAAGAAGTAAAAAAGAAAAGGAGAACTAATAATTATCACAAAAGAGTAAAAAAAGAAGAAAAAATAGAAAAGACTGAGACAAAGATTACAGAAAAAGCAGAAGTAAAAGTTGCACAAAAGACAGTAAACAAGAAAACAGAAATAAAGAAAAGAGAAAATAATAGAAAGCCAAGAACTAGAAAAAAGGAAGAATTTAGATTTAAAGCAAGTCCATTAAAAATAATACCATTAGGTGGATTATTAGAGATTGGAAAAAATATAACAGTATTTGAATACGAAGATGAAATAATTATAGTAGATTGTGGTTTAGCTTTCCCAACAGAAGATATGTTAGGAATTGACTTTGTAATTGCAGATATGACTTATCTAGTAAAAAATAAAGACAAGATAAAGGGATTAGTTATAACACATGGACATGAAGACCATATAGGAGGAATTCCAT
Organism: uncultured Clostridia bacterium; assembly: GCA_948745425.1. Taxonomy (GTDB): domain Bacteria; phylum Bacillota; class Clostridia; order TANB77; family CAG-508; genus CAKPSH01. The sequence continues at coordinate 1,257 of CAPZDM010000028.1, read as the reverse complement.
ATTTATTAAAACAAATAAATGTACCAATATATGCAACTAGATTTACAATAGCATTAATTGAAAATAAACTAGAAGAACATCATTTATTAAGATCAACTAAATTAAATGTAGTAGATCAAAGGCAAATAGTAAACCTAGGAAAAATGAAAGTTGAATTTATAAGAACAGCACATAGTATACCAGATGCAGTAGGAATTGCGTTACACACACCAGCTGGAGTAGTAGTTCATACAGGAGACTTTAAGATAGATTACACACCAATAGATGGACAAAAAGTAGATTTAGGACGTTTTGCTGAATTAGGGAATGAAGGAGTTTTAGCATTAATGTCTGATAGTACAAATGCAGAAAGAAAAGGGTTTACAAATTCAGAAAGCACAATAGGAGAAGTATTTGATGATTTATTTGTAAATTGTAAAAAGAGAATTGTAATAGCAACATTTTCATCAAATGTTCATAGAGTTCAACAAATAATAAACTCATCTGTAAAATATGGAAGAAAAGTTGCTATATGTGGTAGAAGTATGGTAAATGTAATAGAGACAGCATCTAAATTAGGTTATATGGATGTACCAGAAAATACAATAGTAGACATTGACTTAATAAATAAATATCCAGAAGAAGCTTTAACAATAATAACAACAGGATCACAAGGAGAGCCAATGTCAGCATTAACTAGAATGGCATCAGGAGAACATAAAAAAGTTCAGATTACACCAAACGATTTAGTTATAATTTCTGCAACTCCAATTCCAGGAAACGAGAAATTCGTATCAAAGGTAATAGACGATTTAATGAAAATAGGAGCAGAAGTTGTATATAGTTCATTACAAAACATACATGTATCAGGACATGCTGCTCAAGAAGAACAAAAGCTAATCTTAGCACTTACAAAACCTAAATATTTTATACCAGTACATGGAGAATATAGACAATTAGTTGCACATAGTGATACTGCAAAACTAATGGGAATTGAAAAAGATAATATATTCATTTTAAATAATGGAAAAGTATTAGAATTAACTCCAGATCAAGGGAAAGTAACAGGTACTGTTCAAAATGGAAAAGTATTAATAGATGGATTAGGCATTGGAGATGTTGGAAACATAGTCTTAAAAGATAGACAACATTTATCTCAAGACGGATTAATAGTAGTTGTAATATCTATGAATAGCGAAGGACAAGTTGTTTCAGGTCCAGACATTATATCAAGAGGATTTGTATATGTAAGAGAATCAGAAAACTTAATGGAAGAAA
>CAPZDM010000027.1 GCA_948745425.1 uncultured Clostridia bacterium | reverse complement strand
GAATATAAAAAAGTGTCCTTATAAAAATTGTCCAAAAAAGTATTGACAATCCAAACCAAAAACATTAGTGGCAAAGTAATAATTGGAGAAACTGCTAAAACTGAAAATGGAGAAAGAACTCTAACTATGACAAATATAAGTAAACAAATAATTGAGTCAGCATTAGAGCATAAAATAACAAATAAAAATAATTTATTATTTTGTAAAGAAGATAAAACAATGCATATTGAAAACTCTATAAATAGTAGCTTAAAAAGAATTGCCTTAAAACTTGGTATTGGCATATATGAAGAAGAAAATAAAAAAGGACAATTAGTTCAAAAGACAGATGTTCATACTCATATGTTACGAGGTACTTTTGCAACAAGATGTGCTGAAGCTAAAATTGCACCAGCAGTTTTAAAAAAAATATTAGGTCATTCTGATATTACAATAACTATGCAATACTATGTTGATGTAGATAGTGAATTTGAAAACTCTGAAAATAAAAATGTTGAAGATTATTTAATAGGTAAATCAATTTTTGGAGTTGACTTTTCTACAGAAGATAAAACAGCTTAAAATACTAAAGAAAACTAAATAGAATTTGTTGAAATTTAATAGTATAAAAAACATTAAATCTTCAACAAAAAACTTCAACAATTCAAAATAGTTCTTTGAAAATATTGATATATAAGGAAAAATAGCATTTGGCATAAGCACCTCACCTCGACCATAAAATCATAATTTTGTAGGAAACTACAAAAGGACGAAAATTATATCAAGAGTGCTAAAAACACATTATTTCAAGAGATTGGAATAATGTGTTTTTACTTTTTTCAGTCTTCTAAATTCCCTCTTAATCCTTAAATTTTGTTCTAGAAAAATGTTCTAGAACAGAAAAAAGTTCAAAGTAAATTGTTATAGAAAATTTTACGAAGAACAAAACCTTGTCATATCAAGCATTTAAAGATTATTTTCTAGAAAAATTCTAGAACAAATTAGAAAAATTTATAATAGAGGGAGGTCAAAGATGTATGAGTTCACACCATTTAAAAAATCAGATATTTTAAAGTTTAATAGTTTTATTCAAATACCTAGAGAATTACTAGAAAGAGAAGAATATAAACAACTTACACCAAATGCAATATAAATCAGAATCAAAAGCAGTTAATATAGTTCCAATAATAGTAATTAATACTAATGAAATTTGTATTAATGTTAATCTCTCATTATTTATTAAAAATGAAAATAATAGTGTATATACGGGGTATGTTGCTATTAACACTGTAGAAACACTCAAATTGCCTTTTGATAAAGCATAAAATACTAATGCTTCGGAAAGAATTGCAGAAATAACAGCATATAGTAAACAATTAAGTATTCCTTCAAATGTTGCACCAAAGATAAAACCAATTGGAATCCATATAACTAATCCGAAAAGCATATCAAATAAGTATGCAACAGCTGGATCTAATTCCTTATAACTTTTCTTTAATAATATTTGCATTCCTGTCATAAAAAATGCTGACAATAGTGCAATAATAATACCAATCATCTAATTTTCCTCCTCTTATATATCTAATAATTTACATTGTTCTTTATACCAAGCTGGAGTACAAATCATAATTATTTTGCAATTACCACTCCAATAATATATTTCTTCTTTATCTATTAAAATAACATCGCCTTTTTCAAAAGAAATTGTTTCATCTTCTTTATTAATTTTTCCATTTCCCTCTAATATGTAGCATAACTCTTTACACTTTTCATTACTACAATATCCCTTTTCTGGATATCTACCACTAATTGTATTTATACAAAAATCAATATCTTTATCATTTAATGCAATAGAATATTCTAATAACTTACTGGTATTACTATTTTTTATAGTTTGAGCATTATTAAACTTTACTATTTTCATTTTAAACCTCCATTTATTTTGTTACTAGTGTTAAATTATCAAAATAATCTAAAACATTATCAATAACGTCTTTTATAGGTACTTCTAACCAATTATTATTAGCTGTGTTAATTCTTGATTGAAATCTATTATTATTCAATATATTTGTTAATCTTTTAGATATATCGTCTATTGTATGTTCTCGCATATTTTCATCTTGAAAAATTAATATGTCTATGTATTTTATTAGCTTGTCCTTATCTAAATTTTCATTATTAATTAAATAGTAAAAATCAAAGATGTCTTTAAATCTAGTAGAAGTAATACCAAATTTTAATAATGATTTTAATTTTTCAACAATTATTTGTTCTTTAGAATTTATAAGTAAACTAACACTTTCATCTATTATGTTAAAATCAAAATAATACTCGTCTTGTTCCATATCAAAATATTTATGTACTCCAATATCTAGTTTTGAACTTATTGAATAGCGATGGCTATCAGTTAGTTGTATGTAAACTCTTTTTCCATCGTAGTCTTGATGATGTAATGGTTCAATCTTTCCAGTAACTTTTATTTTTACACCATCATCTATGTTATTTAATTCTTTTATAAAATTAAGAATCGATTTATCTTCTAAAGAATATTTTATAAAATCTATATCCATGTCTCGAGTTGCACGACGCATATCTTTAGAAATGTTATGCATTACAACTCCACCTTTTACAGTTATATTTTTATTATATTTGCTATTTCCAATTTTAAGCAAAACAATATCTTGAGCAACTTTTGGAATTGCATCATCTTCAGAATAACCTGCTGATATGTATTTGTTGACAGCTTCATATATATCCATTAAAACACCTCGTCTTGTATTATTTCAAAAATTTTATTTCCATTTACAAAATATTGTAAATATTCTTCTATTTTTTGTGTATCTAATAAATTTGCTAGTTTTCTATAATTAGAGATAATTTCTTTATATAAGTCATATCCAATTTGATTTTTATTTCTAGCTAAATCAATTAGCATTCTTTCTTTATTATAAATATTTATTTTTATTCCTTCATAATCAATTTCAGTTTTACCTAAATTATATAATTCGTCTTTCATACGAATTTGCTTTATTTTATCTGAAGTAATAGTTGTTCCATTTCTGTTTGTAGCCAAATACATTGTGTTTGGAATAACATCTGTTAAATTGTGATAATAATAAGCAGAGTAAGAAGTAAATACTCCATAAGGATATTTCTTCATTATAACTGCTAAATAATGAACATTAGGAATATCAGAATATATACCTTTTTCAATTTTAAAAAATTCTTTATTTTTCAATGCTTTTCGTATTTGATAAGTGCTTTTATATTTATTTTTTATTTCGTTGTAAGTATATAACATATATTTTTCCTCCAAAAATATTTTAACCTAATCACCACCATAAGTCAATAGCTTTGGTGGTAATTAGGTTAATTTTTCTATTATTTTATTGTTCATTTAACCATTTCATATATTCTTCTTGTGTCAATTTTCCATTACTAATTTTTTCTTTTAACTCTGCATTTTTCCTTTTAAATTCAATAAAATCTTTTTCATATTCATCATTCATAGGATTTCTTCTTGTTCTTAATAATAATTTTTGATAAACATTTCTATATACTTTTAAATCATTGTTTTCTTCCATTAATTTTTGTTTTACTTTAAATGGACCTACTTCTTTACAGGTTTTTCCATTTTCAAAAATATTACTACAATATAATTCATCAGATCTATTTTCTGGAACAAAGAATTTTCCACAATTCTTACATCTCTTTATTTCAATATTTTCTATTGTTGTTAATTCTAATAATTCTATAACGAATGTAGGAATAATATTTTTGCATAAATAATTATATGGTAATAAATTTTCATTTTTCACAACTTTTGCAATTTCTTGTGCATCTTCTTCATTTGTAATTGAAAATTTTGTAAAGTCTCCAAAATTATTAAGACATAATCTTATTTTACTTTCTTCATATATTTCAAATATTTTTGCTTTTTGTTCTCTTTCTCTTAATATGTATAATCTTTGTGCAGGAGATATATTGCTTAATTCTTCTAATTCATTTAGGTTATATATGTATTCTATATCTTTTATGAAAGCCTTTTGAATTTTAGATAACTTTTTAGCTGTTTTATCTATAAGTTTATTAATTAAGTCATTGTAATCAAAGTCTTTATAAAATTTATAAATAGGTATATTTCCTAATTCTGAAATTGTACAAATACTATATTGTTCAACAAAATTTTTCATATCCTCATAGGAAGAGAAATCTGTATTTATAAAATCACAAAGTTGAACTCCTAACTTTAATTCTTCGTGTTTATTGTAAAATTCATATCCCTTATGTTTATAATTATATCTAAATGCTGTATATCTAATTAATTTAAGTTTTGATATTTTATCTATGTAAAATTGATTATCTATAAGTATTTCCAAATTCTCCATTAACAATTCTCCTAACTTTTGTTATGTTTCTATAAATATTTTATCACCAACTATTGACATTTGCAATACCCCATGTTATAATTTTTGTTAGTATTTGATAATATGGTTATTAAAACTATACAGAAGTACATTGAAAATTGAATATTTCCGTTGTTAGATATAAACAGAAATGCTCTCCTACATAGTCACAACTTGAGTGGTTTAAAAGTATCATCGCACGTAATGAGTGTAGCCAGTCTTGATAGGGTGGTGGTGAAAATCCAGAGGAATGAAAATGTTTTCTGCAGAAGATATAAAGACTGCTTTTCATGTAAGTAAAGAAACTGCTTATAGATTGATAAAATCTAAAGATGCACATGCAAAAGTTTTAGGCAGAAAATTATTAATAAGTGAAGATAATTTAAGAAAAATTCTTAATAATGTAAAAAGTTAAAAAATAAGAAGATTTAAATTTGCCCTTTAAACCTTCTACACTAATTGCTTAAGCTATATGCTTAAGACTTAATATGTAAAATATTTTACAAGCAAGAATACCTTGCTCTTCATTTATTATTATAATCTAATAATCTTGATTTGACAAGGTATTCTTCAAAATTTTCTTAAGAAAAATTAAAGGAGAATATTGATATGACAAAAATAAATAAAGATTACAAGGTTGGGACGTATCTTGTAAAAAAACAACGTCCTAAAAGAGACAGACCAATATGTCCAATATGTAGCAAATGTTTTAATAAGAATTTTTGCAACAATAGGAAAAACATTAAGTTAATGAACAAATGTACAGATTGTAATAACTGTAAAGATTCAGATAAAGATGGGCATATAATTTTAGGAAATCACACTATTAACCATATCATAAATAAATTTACTACATAAAGGCACTAATTCAGAATGCTTAATAATTACAGTATTTCCTACAAGTAAATTAGTAACAGCTTGCCATACAAAACTTGAGAAAGGAAAATTCCAAACTATAATGACTGCAACTACTCCTTTAGGCTCAAAAATAATCTTATCTATTTCTTTTTCATCTTCATATGTTATTTTTTCCCCAATAACTTTTTGTGCATAAGATTGTTTGTTTTTCACTTTCACTCAATTCTAAAGCCTCAACTATTTTAATATAATCAGATACATCTATAAAAGCTAAATCATCTGAAAAGAAGTCTGTACCATACATTAATTTATTTTTTAAATTAGGATATTTTTTTAAATATCTATTAAGTATTTCAATTGTATTTTTTACTTGATTATCTCTCTCATTCCTATCAAGAGCATCTAAACAACCACTTATACAAGTAAATACATTTTTATATTTCTCACATAGAGCAAATATATTATCAAAATCAGGCCAATTTAGATGACTTCCAATAAAGTTAACATCTTTAAATTTTATTGCTAAATCTTCAATATATTTAGCATCTGAATAATTGGCATTATTTTCAGATTCGTTATCTGGAGACCATGTTTCTCCACAATGAAATACCATAGATAATCCATACTTTCGTGCCAATTCTGTTACTTTAACCACTTTTTCATCATTAGCTTAAAAAAATTGATATCCTAAATATATTTTTATAGCAACAATTTTATTATTTTTTTTCAAATTTTTTTCTACTCTTGTTAATTCATATTCTAAATTATATAAATCTACAGACTCTGTAAAAAACATATCTTTTTCATCTTCAAAAGTTTCAAAGTTATAAGGTTTTACTAAATTAGGATTATTTGTTGATCTGATATTTAAAAACTTAGTAGCATTTGCTGTTTTTTCTCCTTTGCCTAACATTTCATAAAAAAGTTCCCCTTCAGCATTTTTAATTTGATCCAATATTTTATTTTCTAATAAATTTCATCTTTTTATCGCCTCCACTGTTAATATACCATAATATATGTGGTTTTTCAATTTTTTCAAAAAACTATCAGGGTAATTTAAAGAATTATTGACTTTCCAAAATGGATATGATCAAATTTACTCATAATTTAAGAAGGAGAAAAGCTATGACAAACGGAGAAAGAATAAAGTATTTAAGAGAAAAAAATGGATTTACACAAAAAGATATTGCAACAAGGTTAGGTGTAAAACCTGCAGCAATATCAAAATATGAATTAGATATGAGAGAACCTAATATAGAAGCAATAAAAAAACTAGCTACAATTTTTAATGTTTCAATAGATTATTTACTTGGAAGAACTCCAGATGTATTTGTAGATAAAACAAATAGAGAAACACTTGACATCTCTGCTATTAAAGATAAATATAATTTTACAAAGAATAAGATGACGAAAGTAAAAGAGATTTACAAAAATGACACTACACTAGGTGTAGCCATAAATGAATTATGTTGTGGAGTAGGAAGAACTACATATGGAGAATCTATAACAAATACAAATATTTCTATGCTAGAAATAGATGATATATTTAATAATTTTGACAATAGCAAAGATCCTAAACCACAAATTATGATGAAAATTAAAGATTTAGAAAATAGTATTATAATTGTTGAAATAGATTCATTTGATGATGAAGAAATGCCACTTGATGCAACTGATAGAATTACTTTATATATTGCAAAATTATCACAAAAATATAATGTGCTTGGTTTAGTAATGACAATTGATAAAGATGAAAATTGCAAAATTATAGATGCTATATATCAAAAAAATAAGGATACCTATTATACTCAGTTACATTTGCCTAAAACAATATTAACTGCTGGAGAGTATATTGATATAATGAGTATATTATAAGAAAGAGGAAATGTTTATGAAAATTTTAGAATTTGTTTTAAATAATAAATATTATTTAGAAGATTTAATAACAAGAAGCACTTATCATTCAAATGCCATTGAAGGAAGTACACTTACTTATGCTGAAACTTATGCTATTCTTTATAACGACAATAGCTTTAAAATTGAAGGAAAAGAGCCAAGAGAAATATATGAGGCTATTAACCATAAAAAAGCCTTAGAATTAGTTTTTAAGAATTTACAAAATAGCGATGAACTAGATGAGAGATTTATAAAGAAATTAAATGAAACTATAAATAGAGATATTAAAGATACTGAAAGCTATAGAGCTGTACAGGTATTCATTCAAGGTAGTGAACATATCCCACCTGAACCTGAAAAAGTGCCAAATTTGATGATGTATTATATATACAATTATAATCATGATGAGCAAGATATATTTACTAAAATTGCAAGGTATCATATTGAATTTGAAAAAATACATCCTTTAGAAGATGGAAATGGTAGAATAGGTAGATTACTTTTAAATTACGAACTATTAAAAAATAACCTACCACCTGTTGTTATAGCAAAAGAAGATAGGGTAAAATATTTTGAATTTCTAACAAATAATGATATTACTAGTTTAGCTGAATGGCTTAAGGAATTATCTATAAAAGAAGAAAATCGAATGAAAAAGTTTGGATATAAAAAGAATAATTAAAGAGTAGGAATTATTTTCCTGCTCTTTTTTGCAACTGTAAAACTTCAATGACTTTTTATGTTTTATTAATTTTTACTTTTATATTTTTTACTTTTTTAAACACTTATTTTATTAATATTTAAAAAATACAAAAAAATTTATTATGCACTATTCCGTAAGCCTCCAATTTTTCTATATTTTTTGATTCCTTATTTATTTTTTTATTATTTTTCCATATTTTTTTATTTTTTCTAGATTTATTCTTAATTAATTTATTTTATTTCTTTATTTTTTACATATTATTTTACATTTTTTAATTTAATTTTTTTATTTTTTGCATAATATAATTTTTATTCACATTTTTTGTAAAATTATGTACTGAATCTTTTTGACTTTAACTAATTTTATATTTACTTGTAAAATTAGAATATATCTACTTTAGATTTATTTTAGTTTGGTCTTTGTATATGTGACTCTTATTCATATCTTTTCGTAGTTTTCATAATGTTTTTATGTATACTTAATTTTGTTTCATATTTCGACTTGTTTTTCATTTTTTTAGTGTGTTCTTGATTTTGAATAATTTAAGTGTATTCTTTATGTATCAGTGTTTTCCCCCGTTTTGCGAAAGTCAATTACAGCTTTCTCTGTTTATAAAAAATTGATTTCCATTTTTTATAAAAATACTAGGTAAGCATATGCTTTTTACTCACCTAGTATTCTTTATATTTTGTGGCTTTATGTTAACGGAATCCTCCTCCGTCCTCCTCCACCACCGAAGGAACCTCCTCCCCCTCCTCCAGAAGAGTAACTTTCTGCTCTAGCTTTTGCTGCATTTGCTTGTGATATTCCATGTGTTGAACACATATGAATAAATATTATATTATCATATGTACCATAACTTGATTGTTCTATTAATTCTGGGTATAATTCCTTAAATTCTTTTGCAACTTCTTTTGCAATTCCCATCATTTGTGCATATATTAAATATTCCTCGAATAAATGAACTTCTATTGCTTCTCTTTCTTTTATAAGTGTATATTCTCGTAGATATCTCTTTAAGCCGGCTAATTGTATAGCCTCTTCTTTTAATTCTTTTGTTGCAGTATATTGTTTACTTTTAAATATCTTCATATTGGTTACTTCTTCAACTGTAATTAATCCTTCTGTAACTAATTTTTCTTTTTCTCTTTTTATTATTTCATCAAACCATGAAAGTATTTTAGAATAACTCTTATTACACCATTTTTCGAATTCTTTGTTTTCTAAAATTCCGTCTTCACTTGCCTCATATAGCATCTTAAATAAAGCCTTTTCTTTCTCGTCAACAATTAATTCTGGATTTGTTTCATTTAGAATAACTACTGTATCTTCTTTTTTACGTATAGTACCAACTTCTCTTTTTTCAACTCTAATTATAGAGTCTTTAAGCCATTTTAATATAATTGAACCTAATACATCTGTTTTTTTACTTATAATTCCATACTGATATCCTATATAATAAGCTCTAAATATGTCTTTGTTACATGGTATATCTCTAAAATATGGCACATCTTTTTCTATCTTTTTACCGGATTCTCCAAAATTTAATTTCTCCTTATTTGCTATATTACTTAATCCTATTATTATTGCTGAGAAAATTCCAAAGTTAAATAGTATTGATAAAATGGGTATTAGTATTGCTAAAAAACTTTCTCCTGAAGAGTCTTCTTTATATTTTGTTGCTCCCTCTTCTGCCATTTCATAATAATATTCAAAATCATTGCCTAACTTATTATTTGTTTTAAATGTTCCCAATGGAAACTTTACTAATATTGTCATATATTCATTTTTAGCCAATGTTCCATCTGACTGCATTTCTATGTATCCATTATAAACATATGCTGTTCCTCCATAGTTTCCATAGCCCCAGACATCTGTTGTATCAGGAATACTAAAATTTGTATGTATTTTTATATATACACTTCCTATTTGTGTAGAAAATTCATATGGTATTAATGTCCAATATATCATTTGTGAGTCTGTAAGTTCTGATACAAAATTGGTAATTTGATATTTCACTGTATATGTATGTGTACCATAACTACTTATCCCCCAACAAAGTTCAACACCATTTGAAATATTATTAATTCCAAATTTATTTGCTTTACTTGATAATGTTCCTGAAGTATTCCATGAATCCAATTTAGTATATTGTGTACTACCATCTGTTACAGATAACATTGTAATTTGCGAATTTCCTAGGTTATAATATGGATGATATACTTCTGTTCCTTCATCTGTTTTACAATTCCACACTTCTGTTACTGTTGCTGTTCCATTATCATCAATTGCTATATCCATTGATATCTTTTTTATTGTATTTGCATTTACTGTCTTAAATAAACTAAATAGCAAAAATGCAAATAAGAACATTATAATAGTTCTTAATATTTTTTTCATTAATTTCTTCCCCCTTTTATATATACTATTATGCCATATACTTATCCTTTAATCAAGAAAAATTTTATGTCCAACGCTCCATAACCAGTAGAAATTTCCTTTAGGTGCAGGATTTGCATTATTTACATTTATTACATAGCCGATATCATTTCCTATGGATTTGTCTTTACACCATGCAATTATGTGTTTTGAAGTTATTACCTCTGTCCTTATAACTGGATTTGTCGTTGTCAGTTCCTCTTTGAAGTAATTCTCTTTACGACTTCTCGTTAAAGTCATACGCTCTCCTATTACAGGCATTTCAGGTGAGTCTAAGCGATGCCAGCCCTCTCTCACTGGAAAGCATATGTTTTGCTGATGAAAACTATAATTATAAATATAATAGTCTTCTAATTCAGTCTGCACCCGTGTCATATTAGGGGCTACTCCTTCTTTTTTTACAACAGTTATTAGCTTTTCCTCCTTTTCAATTCCTCCTCCTCCGTGTCCTCCAAAGGGCGAAATTTCCTGTATAATTATTTCTTCTCCCTCTTTAAAATATACCTTGTTGCTCCAATTAATTGCCCATTTTGTTTTTCTCTTTTCTTCTGCCATTCTTTTTTTCCTCCATAAAAACATTGTTTTCAGTTGCAAAATAAAATTGTCTATCCTATGGATATTACAATTATTTATATCATTATACCATTTTATGTAAATTTTGTCTATGTTTTCAATGTACATTTTAAGAAATCCCCATTCTTTGGAAAAGGGGATATTAGTTGTTTAAAACTTTATTTTTATGATATAATATCGTAAATTAGTTTTGGAGGTTCATATGGAAATTATATTAGGAAAATCAAGTGGTTTTTGTTTTGGTGTTAAAAATGCCATAGATGGTGCTGAGAAGGAATTAAAAAACAATAGACCTTTGTATTGTTTAGGTGAAATTATTCACAATGAGGAAGTTATTAAAGATTTAGAAAGTAGAGGACTTATTATAATTGATAATATTGAAGATGCTAAAGATGTTGCTATTGTTCGTTCTCACGGAGTTTCCAAATCTGTATATGATACTGCAAAATCAAAAAATATAAAATTACTGGACTATACCTGTCCATTTGTTTTAAAAATCCATGAAACAGCTTTAAAGTATTCCCAAAATGGTTATTTTATTTTATTATTAGGAGTTAAAACTCACCCTGAAACTATTGGCTCTATTAGCTTTTGTGGTACTAATTCTTATTTGATAGAAAATATGGAAGATATTCCTCCTGCTCTTGATAAGTTTAAAAGTTCTCATTTAAGGAATTTATTAGTCATTTCCCAGACTACTTTTAGCGTTTCCTTATTTGAAGATATTGTTAATGAAATAAAAAAACATATTGACACAGATGTTAATCTTGAGATTAAAAATACTATTTGTAATACTACTTCTATTCGACAAAAGGAGACTGAGGATATTGCAAAACAAGTAGATTTGATGATAGTTATTGGTGGTAAACATAGTTCTAATACAAAAAAATTGTACGAAGTTGCAAATAAAAACTGTGAAAATACATTACTTATACAGACTAAAAATGACCTAAATTATGAGTATTTACAAGGCTTTAATAAAATAGGCATAATTGCTGGCGCTTCAACTCCGCAAAATATAATTGAAGATGTTGTTGTTTTTTGCAAAAATTAAAACTTTTTTGTAAAAAATACTTGCATTAATTGTTATTTAATACTATAATGTTTTTATCAAAAGATAAAATTATTGTGAGGAGAAGACAGATGGAATTAACAAAAAACATTTTTTTTAATACAGATAAATTAATAACTAATACAGTAGTGAAGATTTCATATACAGGTAAACTATTTCAAGATAAATCTGAAGATGTATATATTCATTATGGTTTTGGAAATAATTGGGATAAGGTTAATGATTTAAAAATGCAAAAGACAGAACTTGGTTTTCAAGCAGAAATAACTTTAACAGATGCAGCAACTTTTAATTTCTGTTTTAAAGATTCAAATGGAAATTGGGACAATAATAATAATGCTAATTATGTTTTTCCTTTAGAAGCTATGCAAAATGCTTTAATTACTACTAAACAACCAGAGTTTGGATTAACTACACATAGACTTAGAAGAACTTATATGTGGAGTAAAAAAATCAAATTAGCAGTATATAAAATTATAAGATATGTACCAAAATTAATATCTGGAAATTATAAAAGAAAAATTACAGAAGAATAAAAAATAAAGAGGTTTAATTTCCTCTTTATTTTTTATTTTGCACCCTCATATTACCCAGCCACCATTGGGAGAAATAACCTGTCCTGTTGTGAATTCATCTTCTATAAGCCATTTTACACATCTAGCTATATCAATAGGTTTTCCTAGTTTACCTAATGGAGTAGATTGTTTTATTTCTTCTATTGCGTCTTTTGATAAATCTTTATTCATATCTGTATCAATATCCCCTGGTGCTATAACATTTATACGTATATTTGATGGTCCTAATTCTTTTGCAAGTGCTTTTGACATGCCTATAAGTCCAGCTTTTGAAGCAGAATAATGTACTTCACATGAACCTCCTACTATTCCCCATATTGATGAAATATTTATTATGCATCCATTCTTATTATGTATCATATTTGGAGTTACAGCTTTTGTTGTGATAAAGGCTGATGTTAAGTTTGTATTTAACATTGTATTCCAGTCTTCTTGTGTTATATCATTAAACATTTTTATTTGAGATATTCCAGCATTGTTTATTAATACATCAATTTTACCATACTTACCTATTATAAATCTAATCATCTCTTCTACTTCAGATTTGTTTGTTACATCTGCTTTATATATTTCTGCATTTTCTCCTACCTTTTTCTCAAGTTCTATTGCTTCTTTTTCAGATTTATTATAATTAATTATTATTGTGTTTTCTTGATTTTTTGATAATTCTTCTACTATTCCTCTTCCTATCCCTTTTGCTGCCCCTGTTATTAAAATTACTTTTTTCACTTTTTATTTTTTACTCCTTTTTAATTGTTTATATAAAAAATTAAAAGCCATGAATTAAGATTACTCAAAACTCTTGACTTTTATTGGAGCCACTTGTCTGAATCGAACAGACGACCTACGCATTACAAGTGCGTCGCTCTACCAACTGAGCTAAAGTGGCATATATTGGTGACCCCGACGGGAATCGAACCCATGTCTCCGCCGTGAAAGGGCGATGTCTTAACCGCTTGACCACGGGGCCGTAAATTTGGTGAGCCATCCGCGACTCGAACGCGGGACAACTTGATTAAAAGTCAAGTGCTCTACCACCTGAGCTAATGACCCATTTACCAAATATATAAGCATGTGTTTAAAAACAAATGCTTATATATATTACTACAAATTATCTAATCTGTCAACGGTTTTTTGAAATTTTTTTGCTTTTTCTGTGAATTTTTTATGGTATTCTATTTTTTATTTAATTGTTCTAGTAGTTCTTCCACATCTATTCCATGTGCCTCACAAGCTTCTTCTATTGTTTCTCCATGTGCAATTGCACAGTTTAAACAATGCATTCCTGCTTCTGTTAATATATCTGCTTTTTCTGGAAGTCTTTCTAATAATTCTCCTATTATCATTGTTTTTTCTATTTTCACTTTTATTTCACTCCTTTCTAAGGTATACAACTGTTATAATTTCGATTTGTTTATGGTCACAGTGCGCTGTACCTCTACATTCAGTTTAAATATTTTTATAATTAATTGAAATGCCACAACTCCTATTTTTACAATATCTCCATTATTTTAACACCATGAATTTTAATAAACTATAAATTATTTTATCATATTTTTTATAAAAAGTATAGACAAATGTTAAATTTTGTTGTAATATATAGAAAAATTTTAGGAGGTGATTGTGTATAGATTACCTGATCAAATTATTTTTCATATCTTTTATTATTAATATTTTAGTCGTTTTTTATTCATCTTACGCTTATTTTGACTCAATACTTTTCAAAGATTTGCGAAATCCACTTCACAACATAAAAAAAGCTTAATTTCATATTTTATAGGAGGTATTTCTAATGTTTATTAATACTGTTTTTAGGCGATTCCTATTTACTATTGTCTTTTTACTCATATCCCTGTATCTTCTCTTTATAATTTTTCATCCTTTATATAATTCACCTACTATTATAGTTGATTTGCCTTTTGGTTCTATTAATCTTTATCCTGAACACTCTGATTTATGGGAAAAACTTAAGATATTTTATTTAATATTTTTTATCTTATCCAATTTGATTTATTCTAATCTAATTTATCCTTTATTTTTTAGTAAAAATAATACCAAAATCTCTAAACTACAAAAAACTCAAATGGAAGATTTACATTTAAATATTTTTAATTCTTCTACTGCTACTCCTTTAATAATTCCAAAAGAAGGTTTATATCAAAATATCTTAATAACAGGTACTATAGGAACTGGGAAAACAAGTTCTGCTATGTACCCATTTACAAAACAATTAATAGGATTTAAATGTGATGATTTTAAAGAGAAATTAGGTATGTTGATTTTAGATGTTAAGGGAAATTATTATAATCAAGTTAAAAAATATACTGATTTCTATAAGAGAAAAAAGGATTTAATTGTAATAGGCTTAAATAGTAATATTAGATATAATCCTTTAGATAAGCCTAATTTAAAAGCTTCTGTATTGGCTAATAAATTAAAGACTATTCTTACTCTATTTTCTCCTAATAATTCTGAGTCCTATTGGTTAGATAAGGCTGAACAGGTTTTAACTGAGTGTATAAAACTATGTAGACTTTACAATGATGGATATGTTACCTTTGTTGAATTGCATAAATTAATTACTATTTCAGATTATTATAAAGATAAAATAAAGCTATTAAGGGAAAAGTTTCTCTCTGGAGCATTTTCTATTGAGGATATTCATAATTTATATTCTTCTATTGAATTTTTCGAAAAAGAGTTTATTTCTTTAGATACTAGAACTTCTTCTATTTTAAAATCTGAAATAACTAGAATAACAGGTTGTTTTGTTTCTGATTATAGTATTCAAAAGATATTTTGCCCAGACCGATGTGAATTAAATTTTCATGGCTTTTCTGATGTTGTAAACAATGGGAAAATTGTAGTTTTAAATATGAATATTTCAGAATACAGAAATCTTTCTAAGATTATAGCTGCATATCTAAAATTAGACTTTCAATCAGAGGTAATGACTCGTCTTGCTCATCCTAGTAGCACTCTTAGAAGTGTTGCTTTTATAAGTGATGAGTATCATGAATATGTTACAGATACTGATGCTAATTTTTTCGCACAGTCCAGAGAGGCAAAATGTATTAATATTGTTGCAACACAAAGTTATACTTCTCTTTTAAGTTCAATTAATAATCAATATACTGTAAAGGTTATTGTGCAAAATCTAATTAACAAATTTTGGTTTAGAACTGATGATATCTTTACTGTAGAGGATGCCCAAAAGCAAATAGGTAAAGAAGAAAAAGATAAGGTCTCTATTGGTTTTTCAGAGAATTCTAATGATTCTAATTCAAATAGTATTATTAATTCACTCTATTCTCATAAAATGAGTTCTTCTGAAAGTATTAGCCGTTATACTCAGTCTGACTATATTTTTGACACTAATTTTTTTACACGAGAACTAGAAACTTTTTCCTGTGTTGCATTTATTTCTAATGGTTCTCAAATATTACCACCTCAGAAATTAAATCTTGTTCCATATTTTATGTTAGATAAAGATATGGAAATATGTAATTAGTTACATATTGAATGTTGTTTCAACACACGGACGAGCAATGCTCGCTTCTACAATAATTTTTCATAAATTTTATATATTAGGAGGTTCTTATGAAATCAAAAATCAAAATCAATTCAAAAATTTTTTATTACTCTTTATTTACTTTTAACATATTTTTATGTATTTTATTTTCTTTGTCAGGCTCTTGTTTTGCTGGATATCCCAAATTAGTTAATAATATTGTTTCTGCGTTTGAAAAAGTAGAAAAATATATTGTAGCAATTGCTACCCCTGCTGCTGCAGTTTCAATAGGTTGTGGGTTTTTAATGCAGAAATTTAGCTTTGGAGATGAAGAAAGAATAAGAGCTGGAAAGAAATTAATTAGAACTGCTTTTATTTCATATGCTTTTATTATTTCTTTGGATTTGATTATATCTTTAATTGAGAGTCTTATTTCTTAATTCTAGGAGGTTTTTTAATGAATAGTAATTCTATTATTGAGACTATTAATTCTTTGTTTGGAAATCTCTTCTCCTCTATTGATAGTACGATTTATTCAGCTTTAGATAATATCACATTTATAGATACTGATATATTAAATTCCTATTATTTTGAAAAGATATTTGGTACAACTACATCTAATGGATTTTTATTAATAGCCAACTCCTTACTTTTGGGATTTGTGCTATACTATGGTCTTACTTATCTTCTCTCTTCTCTTGGAGTTCTTCAAGATAATGTGCAAAAGCCTTCACAATTTTTCTTTAAGGTTTTACTTGGAGGATTATTAATGAATTCTAGCCTTTTTATTTGTGAAGAACTAATCTTTATTAATTCTTTATTATCTCAAGCGATAAGGACTTTAGGGCATGAACTTTTAGGTGGTGATATTTGCTTTTCAGAATTGATTAATCAAGCAAATGCTATAATCTTTTTAGAAAATTTTTCTAATAATATCTTTTCTATAGATGGTATTTTGAAAATCATATTTTCATTTAGTTTTTTTAATATTATTTTTTCTTATTCTGTACGCTATATTATGATTAAAGTGTTTATATTGATTTCTCCTTTTGCTTTTTTATCGCTTTCTACCCCAAGTACTTCTATATTTTTTAAGTGCTGGTTAAAAAGCTTTATAGCTCTTCTTTTTATAGAGCTTTTGGCTTCTATCATTTTAATAGTGATGTTTTCTATTACTTATAATTCCCAAGATATTACCTCTAAATTATTATTAATTGGTTCTTTGTTTGCATTAATAAAGTCTAATTCTTATGTAAGAGAATTCATTGGTGGAATTAATACTGAAATCTCAGATAGTATGTATATGCTAAGAACATTTATGAAATAGGGAGGTGATATTTTGAAATTTATAATTCCACAAAATTATAATTTATCAAGTAAATTATTCGGCTTTTTGGATTATTCTTCTGTTATAATTATTGCTTTATGGTGTTTATTTATTTTTTGTATTGCTAATTTTATTTTTCATACTTTGTATATTAAAATCTTTGTTATAATTGTTTTATGCTTTCCTGTTGTCATTTTTTGCTTTGTAGGATTTAATCATGAAAATATCATTTATGCATTGTCTTACTTATTAAAGTTCGCTTTTTCACAAAAAGTTTATTTATATAATAAAATTTCATTGTAAAATTCAACAGAAGATGATATAATTCGATAATTAGAATTGTTATACAAGGAGTGAACACTAATATGAAAATAGAGCATAATGATGAATCAATACTTTTTTCTACTACTGATATACCTGATATTTTCTTTACAGAATATTTACCTCAAGCACCTGGAGATTATATAAAGGTATTCCTTTACCTAACTTTTATCTCAAAATATGGGAAAGAGGTAAAGTTTAATGATATGTCTAAAAAATTAGCTCTTCATATTAATGTTATCCAAGATGCTTTAAAATACTGGGAAGAAGTAGGGGTCCTTACAAAAAAGACTACTGGATATATACTAAATAATTTAAAGGTAATCGAACTTCATCATTTATATAAACCAAAAGTTGCATTATCTGCTGCAGATATAGAAAAAAACACTAAAAATCAATATCGTGCAAAGGCTGTTGAAACAATTAATACATCTTTCTTCCAAGGTATTATGACACCTTCTTGGTATTCTGATATAGATTTATGGTTTAAAAAATATTTATTTGATGAAGAAGTTATGATTGCTTTATTTAATTATTGTTATAAGAAAT
This sequence comes from uncultured Clostridia bacterium, assembly GCA_948745425.1. Lineage (GTDB taxonomy): Bacteria > Bacillota > Clostridia > TANB77 > CAG-508 > CAKPSH01. The sequence continues at coordinate 3,220 of CAPZDM010000027.1, read as the reverse complement.
CAGCCCTTCATAGAAATTATTTGCAAACAGTAGCAGATGCCTGGGCAAAAAATGGTATAAAGACCTATTCTGATTTGGAAATATATTCTGAAAAACAAGGAAAACTACAAAAAATCAAAAATACAATTTCTAAAAAGTTAGGTCTAGCAAGACCTTTAACAGAGTATGAGGCTGCATATATTGAGAAGTGGTCTATTGAATATAATTATCCTTTAGATGTAATTGAAATAGCATTAAAGAAAACAACTTCAAAGACCAACCCTTCTTTTGATTACCTAAATGTAATTATAAGTGGTTGGCATGATAGAAATTTGAAAACTTCTGAAGATGTCCAAAACTTTTTAGCTGAGTATAAATCTCAACAAAAAAATATTAAAGAGTTAGAGAAGAAATCAAAATATAACAATTATGAGCAAAGAAATTATAGTAATTTTGATAATTTATATGCAAATAGTCAAAATTATATTGATAATAAAAAGGAGACTGTTAATACTTAGGAGGTAGTCGTTTTGTCTGATTTAGTTTTAAAGCAATTGTTAAAAGAATATGAAAAAAAACGTTTTGTAGCTAATACAAATTTTGAATATAAAAAAGCCTCGCTTTATAAGGATTATCCTAGATTAGAGGAACTTAATTCTAAGCTAAATAATTATGCAATAATGATTTCAAAAGTTATTTTAGAAAATAATTCCCAAAAGTTAAAAGAGTTAAAAGAAGAGTTTGAAAAACTTAAAACAGAAAAAGAAAATACCTTAAAAAGCCTTAATTTACCTGATAATTTCTTTGTACCAGATTATGAATGTAAATTATGTAATGATACTGGATATGTTTTAGATGAGAATAATAAAACTGTTCTTTGTAGTTGCATTAAACAAAAATTATTTAATTTAAAATATAATTCATCTAATATTGGAGATTTAAACAAGGAAAATTTCTCTACTTTTGATCTATCTTTGTATTCTACAGAGGTAAATCAAGGAAAGTTTAAGGCTAATATTTCCCCTAGAGATAATATAGAAAACATAAAGAAAATAGCAGAACATTTTATAGAAAATTTTGATGACCCTGAAGAGAAAAATTTATTATTTATTGGTAATACTGGTCTTGGAAAAACCTTTCTTTCTAACTGTATTGCTAATGAATTATTGAAGGCTGATAAGACTATTTTATATCAATCAGCTTCTTCTATGTTAGATTCCATTATTGATTATAAATTCGGTAAAGAGAATTCGTCTGATAATATTTATAATAATACCCTAACTGTTGATTTACTTATAATTGATGACTTGGGTACTGAAAACATTAATGCTCTAAAATTTGCTGAATTATTTAATATAATTAATACTAGATTATTAAATCAAAATAATCATATAACGAAAACTATTATTTCTACAAACCTAAATATTGATAATTTGTTTAAGAACTATGATGAACGTATTGTTTCTAGATTAGTAGGTTATTACAATATTTGTAGGTTCTTTGGAGATGATATAAGGTTTATAAAGAAATAACAATGGATATATCCATTGTTATTTTTTTATTCTCTTCCTCCTATGTTTCTTTTTGGTGGTTCTATAGGGGGCTCTTCTTCATCCATCTCATTAACAACTTTTAAAGAATTCTTAAAATTATCTTTTTTATAAAATTCTTCTCTATTTTTAGCTTCTTTATCTCTAAATACCTTTTCTGTTTTTTTACATTCCTCTTTTAGGTAATCATAACTTTCTTGTAAGTTTCTATAAATTGGTAGCTCTTTTATTGTAGGATACATATCTTTATAATGTTTACCATTTATTGCCCTTTTTTCAAAATAAGTTCCAAATTCATTGCAGAATTGTTGAGATATATTACTTCCAACTATTTTGTCTATAAATTCAGTATATGTTTTAATTTTGAATTCTAAGTCTAGTTCTTCACGCTCACTGTTATATATCAATTCAAAACTTTTTTTCCATGTATCATCTCCATTTCTTATTATGATAGAGTTATAATATGCTGATATTTCAAATTTTAATTCTATTCCTTCTTCATCATAGAAAGTAAATGCCCTCTCTGTATCTTGATAACCTTTAAAGAAGTCATATATTGGTGTTTTTTTATCTGGTAAATATGATTCTCCCTCAAAATGTTCCTCTTCTTTTAATCTTTTTACCTCTTCTATGAGCACTAACATTTCCTCTGGCATTTGTTCAGCTAACCATTTCATATTAATGTTTGCCAAATCTCTTACTTTAATAGTTTTATCCTTCAATTGTACTGTAGATTCAAGTTTCATTGTTTGATTACCAATTCTAATCGTATCCCCCTTTAAAACTTGTAAAATTCGCGATAAATTAAATCTACCTTTTGATCGTTTCGATAATGCTGGTAGTATTTCGCTTTGAGAAGCAATTTCGTGTTCATGCATATCTTCTTGTGTATTTTGCTCTTCTTCTTTTTCTACAGAATCTAGTAATTTATATATCTTTGGATCATATACTGCATCTGTTCTATTCATCACTTCTAATTTTAGCCTATTAACTACATCTTGTATATTGGGGTTGTTCCCTTGCATAATTTCATATATCTTATTATATATTATAACTCGTAAGTTCTCTTCGTCTTCTTTAGAGATATCATCATATAAATCTAATGCTCCTTCTCTAACCTTCTTTATAATTAATTTTGTCTGTACTGAAGAAATTTTACTCACAATAACATCTCTAATTGCATAACTATAGTTTTCTAAATTTTCATTATATATTTCCCTTATTGAAAATAATCTATCTTGTAAATCTTCTGTTTTTAAATTTTCACAGTTTGACATTAATTTATCTAACTGTTCAATTATTGCTGTCTTTTCGTCCTCTGATAACTTTTCTTTTCCTTCATCTTTCTCATATTCTTTAATTCTATATTCTAATTCCACAATATCTTTTAAAATTTCTTGTATACTACTCTCTTTTTCCTTTTTTATTATCTTATTATATTCTATTAATAATTGTTCTGCCATTTCTGTATCATACAAGTATGAGTTTTTTTCGCTGGGGAACTCCCTAGATTTCAACATTTTTAAGCTCTAAGTTATAATTTATTTGATTTCTCCTTGATTTAAACTACATTTAGTTTACTATAATTTTTATTAAAGTTCAACTTTAATAAGCCAAAATTATTATATTTTTTGACCTGGATAGGTTATACTAAATTAGACAAAAAAGATAAGGACATGTTAAAATAAAAA